>CAMJXE010000020.1 GCA_946409645.1 uncultured Bacteroidales bacterium | reverse complement strand
GGTTCAGTCGTAAGGCTCAAAAGTGACAACCAAAATCAGCAAATCACAGTTCTTCGATGTTTTATCGGAGAACTATCGAAGAACTATCGAAGAACTATCGAACAAATGACGACTCAACTCGCTGGCAGAGGTATGCCAAATGTATGGCAAATACTTGCCAAGTGCTTGCTAACTGCTTGGTTGTTCTATAGTTGTCCCTTGCAAATGCAACGGTGAACCCGACATGCAAATATACATATAATTTTTTTATTTGTGTTGCGCCACGGCACGTCTCTACATCGTCGTCAATATGTTATAATTCCTAACATGGTTTTCACCCCTGCGTGGGTTTGTGCTTGAATGCCATTCTTTAGCAGAATAGCGACAGTAGCATAGTAACAGGCATAGTACAATCTGTTGATGGCTCCATGATAAAGACTTTCTTTGATCATTAAATCAGCCTCTTGCATGGTTTCGTCAGCCCGTTTCATGCGATATGCAATCAGAGCATCTCTACTCTCTTTGTCCCACTGTTGTGTCATAATGCAATGCCCTCCCTCATAACATTAAGATAAAATGGTGTAACAAAAGGCCTGTTTTCCCAATCTTTTTTCAAATATATCTTAGGACTGATGTTAACTCCTGTTTCTATTTCGAGTAGCATTGCCTGGCCGCTGATTTTGAGTTCGCGGTCAACAGACTTTTTGTCGCCGGACAGCAGCACCAACAGGTCAATGTCACTGTCGGGACGGGCGTCGCCGCGGGCTTCACTGCCAAACAAAATGATTTCCGCATCCGGCTCGACAGAACGGATGGCCTGCTTGGCTTTTTCCACTATTTCCTTGCGATTCATAATTGTCTTCTTTTGCAAAGGCAAAAATACATTTTTTATATATACAACCCGTAGGGGCGAATAATGATTCGCCCCTACAAAAAAAAAGGCGCCGCGGTTGCGGCGCCTTTCTCATATCCTACAGATCAGGAATTATTGTTTATCCATCTCTCTGTACTCGTTCACGATAGCCTTGACGTTCGCGGGAGCGAGGCGGCCGAAGACCTTGCCGTCAACCAAGGCGACGGGAGCCAGACCGCAGGCACCGACGCAGCGCAAAGAGGTGAGGGAGAAGAGACCGTCCTTGTCCGTCTCGCCGGGCATGATACCCAGTTCTTTCTCGAACGCATCCAGAATCTTCTCGGCACCGCGCACGTAGCAGGCCGTACCCATACACACAGAGACCGGATATTTACCCTTCGGCTGCATGGTGAAGAAAGAGTAGAAGGAGACAACGCCATAGACCTTTGCGGTCGGGATATGCAGTCTCTCAGCAATCAACTCTTGTGCTTCTGCAGGCAGATAGCCGAGGAAATCCTGTGTCTGGTGCAAAACGTTAATCAATTCGCCAGGAGCATTATTGAATCTGTCGCAGATCTCAATAATCTTGTCGCTGACTTCCTTTTTCATTTTGATAATTATCTTATCCATAATGGTGTTTTTTTAATTATTGATGAATACTGAAACAGAATTATTTGTTCAAATCCACTTCAACGGTCGTTTGTCTGTCGAAATAGTGGGTGTGCAACAGTTCATGCGACTTGTGACCGCACGGCTCGCCCAAGTATTCTTTGTAGATAGTTTGGATGGACGGGTTCTCGTGTGATTTACGGATCGGCATGTTCTTATCAGCTTGATAGATAGCTTCCCAACGGGCTTTGATGATGTCGCCGTTGCCGTGGTGCAGAGGTTGACCACCGCCGTCGATACAACCGCCGGGACAAGCCATGATCTCGATAGCGTGGAAGTTGCACTTGCCAGCCTTGATGTCTTCGAGCAGCTTGCGGGCATTCTTCAAACCGTGGGCGATACCGATGTTGAGCGGCAGACCGTCAACGTCGATGGTGGCGCTACGCACGCCTTCCAGACCACGGAGTTCCTCGAAGTCGATCTTCGGGAGGGGTTTCTTGGTGATCACCTCGTAGGCGGTACGGACAGCAGCCTCGATCACGCCGCCGGTGGTACCGAAGATGACAGCAGCACCGGTGGATTCGCCGAGCGGGCTATCGAACTCTTCGTCCGGAAGTTTCGTGAAGTCGATGTTGGCTTGTTTGATGAGGGCAGCCAACTCGCGGGTGGTGATGGAGAAATCGACATCGGGATTGCCGTTCACCTTGAATTCGTCACGACCGCATTCGTATTTCTTAGCCAAGCACGGCATCACAGAAACGCAAACCATATCTTCGCGTTTGCAGTTGATCTTCTCGGCGAAATAGCTCTTCGCGATGGCACCGAACATCTGTTGAGGAGACTTAGCCGTTGAAGGAAGGTCTCTCATTTCCGGGAACTGGTGCTCGAAGAAGTTCACCCATGCAGGGCAGCAAGAGGTAAGGATAGGAAGCGGAACGCTCTTGTCACCACCGAGGTATTTGGTCAGACGACCGATGAGCTCGGTACCCTCTTCCATGATGGTCAAGTCAGCACTCCAGTCAGTGTCGAACACATAGTCGAAACCGAGTGCCTTGAGAGCGGCGGTGAGCTTGCCGGTCACGATGGAACCGGGTTTCATGCCGAATTCCTCACCGAGAGCCACACGCACGGCGGGAGCCACTTGGACAACCGTCTTCTTGCTGGGATCCACGATAGCGCGGATGACCTTGGCGGTGTTATCGACTTCGGTAAGAGCGCCCACAGGACAAACGGCCACGCACTGACCACAGAACGTACACGGTGAGTGGTCGAGGTGTTGGTTGAAAGCGGTAGAAACGACGGCCGGGAAACCGCGCTCGATAGCGGAGAGGGCACCCACGGTCTGCATTTCGTTACACATCATTTCGCAACGACGGCACATGACGCACTTGTTCATGTCGCGGATGATAGAGGGAGAAACCTCGATCTGGTAGCTGGACTGAGCGTGGTCGGGACCGACGAACGGGTTGCTGCGGATGCCGAAGCGGATAGCGAGAGCTTGGAGCTCGCACTTGCCGCTCTTGGCGCACTGCAGACAGTCGTTCGGGTGGTCGGAGAGCATGAGCTCGAGCACCGTGCGGCGAGCGTTGATCACGCGCATCGAGTTGGTGCGGACCACCATGTCGGGCATACATTCGGTGACGCAGGCGGGAGCCAGGTTACGACGACCGGCGACCTCCACGACACAGAGACGGCATCCACCAGGTCTGTTGTGGACATCCATGCCCTTGAATTCAAAGTGGCAAAGGGTGGGGATAGAGATACCCATCTGCTTTGCGGCGTTAAGAATCGTAGTACCTTTCGGCACTTCAATTTCTCTATTATCTATTGTTAATTTAATTGTATCCATATTGTTCACCTTTCACTAAATAATACTGATTGCACCGAATTTACATTTCTCAATACATGTACCGCACTTGATACAGAGCTCTTGGTTGATTTCGTGAGGCATCTTGACTGTACCCTTGATGGCACCGACCGGACAGTTGCGGGCGCAAGCCGTACAACCTTTACATTTCTCGGCGTCGATGACATACTGCTTGAGGGCCTTGCACTGACCGGCAGGACATTTCTTTTCAGTCACGTGAGCCACATATTCATCCCAGAAGTTGTCGATGGTGGACAATACAGGGTTCGGGGAGGTTTGACCCAGACCGCACAATGCGGTGTCTTTGATAACCGTACTGAGGTTCTTGAGGAGGGCGAGATCTTCCATCGTACCGTTACCCTTGGTGATGCGGTCGAGGATTTCGTACAGACGCTTGTTACCGATACGGCACGGCGTACATTTACCGCAGGATTCTTCCACGGTGAAGTCGAGATAGAATTTCGCGACAGAAACCATACAAGAGCTCTCGTCCATCACGATCATACCACCAGAACCCATCATAGAGCCGGCAGCCACGAGGTTATCGTAGTCGATGGGGGTGTCGAGGAATTTCTCGGTCAAGCAACCACCGGAAGGACCGCCGGTTTGCACGGCTTTGAACTTCTTGCCGCCCTTGATGCCACCGCCGATTTCGTAGATGACCTCGCGAAGGGTGATACCCATAGGCACCTCGATCAAACCGACATTGTTGATCTGACCAGCCAATGCGAACACTTTCGTACCTTTGGACTTCTCCGTACCGATAGAAGAGAACCATTCCCAACCCTTGTTGATGATGACAGGGATGTTGGCGAAGGTCTCCACGTTGTTCACGTTAGAGGGTTTTTTCATATAACCCGAAACAGCCGGGAATGGGGGTTTGAAGGTAGGCTCACCGCGTTGACCTTCCATGGAGTGGATCAAAGCGGTCTCCTCACCGCAAACGAATGCGCCGGCACCGTAACGGAGGATGATGTCGAAATCGAAGTCTGTGCCGAAGATGTTCTTACCGAGGAGGCCGTACTCACGAGCCTGGTCGATAGCGACTTGCAGACGGTGGATAGCCAGCGGGTACTCAGCGCGGATATAGACTAAACCGATGGTGGCGCCGATACAGAAACCGCCGATAGCCATAGCCTCGATGATGGAGTGCGGGTCACCTTCCAAGATGGAACGATCCATGAATGCACCCGGGTCACCCTCGTCGGCATTACAGATGATGTATTTCTGATCGGCAGCGTTCTTGGCGCAGAGTTCCCATTTCAAACCGGTGGGGAAACCAGCGCCGCCACGACCGCGGAGACCAGATTTCTTAATGATGTCGATGGTGGCAGCGGGATCGTGTTGTTCCAAAACGCTGGCCAAAGCCTTGTAACCGTCACGTGCGATGTACTCGTCGATGTTTTCGGGATCGATGAAACCGCAGTTACGCAAAGCGATACGCATCTGTTTCTTGTAGAAACCCATGTGCTTGGAGTCGGAAATGTGTTTCTTGTCCTCGGGGTTTTCATAAAGCAGACGTTGCACTTTTCTACCCTTGATGATGTGCTCGTTCACAATTTCGAGGCAATCTTCAGGGGTCACCTGGGTGTAGAAAGTGTTATCGGGAAGGATCTTCACGATGGGGCCTTTTTCGCAGAAGCCGAAGCAACCGGTGGTCACCACTTGAACGTCGTCGTCAAGACCTTTCTCAGCCAAGATTTGTTGGAAATTTTCTCTGATTTTGGGGCTTTCTGAGGCCGTACATCCCGTACCGCCGCAGAGCAGAATGTGGTATTTATAACTTGCCATAACTGACCTCCTTAATGATTATTTGTCGATTTTTTCATAATTAACCGGGATGACTCCTTCCAGAATTTCGCCTTGCACAACGTATTTGCTGACGAGTTCCTTACCCTTCTTGGTGTCCACGTGACCGTAAACGATGGGGTCTTGACCAGGTTTCTTAACTTCGACGGTAGGTTCAGCATAGCAGTAGCCCATGCAGCCCGTTTGAGTGACAACAGCCTTCACATTTTGGTTGTTGCATTCCTCAATGATGGCTTCCATGGTCTGTTTTGCGCCGGAAGCGATACCGCAGGTTGCCATGGCCACCTTGATTTGCACGAGGTTTTCGACATTTTCGCCGCCTTCGCGCAATTCAATCTTGGACTGCAACTCTTCTCTCTTTTTCTTGAGATCTGCCAATGATTTTATTTTTTCCATACTATAAAATTTGGTTGTAGATTTATTTTATTGTTTAGTCGATATTCACAAATAAACTATACTTTTTTTTTGCGCGGCAAAGGTATAAAAAAAAGTGATACGAAGCGATAGGAAAATGAGAGTGCATTTTTAGCTAAATGTTAAAGGTTATGCTTACAAGCTTACAATGTGTCCCCCAAGAATGTACAAGACAATAGTATCCGAAGTTGCAAAACAAGATTGTCGTTCAGCTATCATCACCCAGAAGTCCCACCCGGAGATGCTTTGGTTTTGGGCGGAGAGATTGCCTCGCGCGAACAAACAGCAGAGCAGCAGGGCAACAATTTGGCGAAGGGCTTTCATAACACAGTGACTTCAAACAATGTGGCAAGATACGATTTTTTTAGGCGATAGGCAACAGTTAGCGGGGAAAAATCATAGTCAAAGTTAATGTCAAAGTTTTACACACAATATTTCCCCCACCCCCACGTTATTCGCACTGATTTATTAACATTCAAAAACGTACGTTATGAAAAACAAATGGGTTCCCATCGCGATTATCGCCAGCATCGGGTTGTTTTTGGCCGCAATAGCCATCGGCGTGGCCTATTATCAAACAAAAAAACCGCAGAAAACGGTCTCCATCGTTGGTTTGGCGGAAAAAGATTTTTCCTCCGACCTCATCGTCTGGGAGTTCGAATTTTCTGCCAAAGGCGCGGACATGAAAGAAGCCTACGCCAACCTGAAAGAACAGAGTGAAGTGGTGAAGGCCTACCTCAAAAAAGCGAACATTCCTGAAAAAGAGATTGATTTCAAGAAGGTTTCCACCCGTACCAGCTATCGTTCTTTCTACGATGCGAACAATCGCTGGCGCGAAGAGTTCGACGGCTACATCGCTGAACAAGTGGTGCGCATCGAGTCCCGCGACATCGACAAGGTCGAGGCTCTTACCCGTGACATTTCCGAACTCTACGACCAAAACATTATGATTGAAAACCATAATCCCGAATATTATTACACGAAACTGGCCGATTTGAAGCTGCAAATGCTCGCTGAAGCTTCCCAAGATGCGAAAAACCGTGCCGAAACCATTACCAAAAGCGCTGGCGCGAAATTAGGCGATCTCAAGAGCGCCAATATGGGCGTTTTCCAGATTACCAAACCTAACTCTTCCGAGGAGGACTACACCTGGGGCGGCGCCTTCAACACTTCCTCAAGGGAAAAACGCGCCAGCATTAACATGCGATTGACCTATTACGTGAAATAATAGATCTTATTTTCGATAAACCCATTGTAGAGACGTTGCGTGCAACGTCTCTACATTTTTTATATTTTTGCACTTTCAAAATTTTAACCCATTATGAAGAAAGTCATCCATACCAACAATGCACCGGCCGCCATCGGCCCCTACAGCCAAGCTATTGAAGCTAACGGCATGTTATTCATCTCGGGTCAGATTCCCGTGAATCCCGCCGACGGCACTGTGCCTGAGGGCATTACCGCCCAAACTGAGCAGGTGATGAAGAACATCGCTGCCATCCTCAACGAGGCCGGCTACACCTTCGACAACGTGGTGAAGACCACCTGTCTGCTCAGCGACATCGCCAACTTCGCCGCCATGAACGAGGTCTATGCGACCCGCTTCCCCTCCAATCCGCCCGCCCGCGCCGCCTTCGCCGTGCGCGACCTCCCCAAAGGCGTGATGGTCGAAATCGAAGTCATTGCCGCGAAATAGGATTATTGATTGTAGAGGGTGTGTCATAAGTCTGTTTTGGCAAAAATTGCTATTTGATTATCAGATAGTTACAAATCGAAAAATGCCGATTTATGGACTTTTGACACACCCTCTACACATTAACGATACCCGAAATTTCTGCACTATTGCGTCCTGAAATAATACGGACAATTAAAAACAATGAACTACCTCACCGTCGATAAAGTCTCCAAGTCCGTGGGCGAGAAGGAACTCTTCCACCAGATCACGTTCGGTCTGGAGAAGGGGCAGAAAAGTGCCCTCATTGCCCGCAACGGCACTGGGAAAAGTACGCTCCTCAATATCATTGCCGGATTCGACACCCCTGACGAGGGGCAGGTCATTATCCGCAATGACATTGTGGTTTCGTATTTGCCGCAACGCGACGACTTTAATGATGACAGCTCGGTATTAGATACCCTTTTCGACACGCAAACCCCTGTGTTCGAAGCGATTAAAGAGTATGAAACCTGCGTAACTCTGATGGAAAGCGGCCATGAGATACCGCAGGAGCGCATGGAGAAGGCCATCTCCGACCTCGACCGGCTGCAGGCGTGGGACTACGAATCGAAAGTGAAGGAAATCCTGTCAAAGTTCGGCATCCACGATGTGTTGAAGAACGTGGGCGAACTCTCTGGCGGTCAGCGGAAAAAGGCCGCCCTTGCCAAAACGCTCATCGCCGACACTGACCTCCTTATCCTCGACGAGCCGACCAACCATCTTGACATCGAGATGACCGAATGGTTAGAAAACTACCTCTCCACCGCCAACATCACCCTGCTGATGGTCACCCACGACCGTTCCTTCCTTGACCGCGTCTGCAACGACATTTTTGAACTTTCCGATGGGCAACTGTACCATTATCGGGGCAAATATGACTACTTTTTGGAGAAAAAGGCCGAACGGTTGGCCAACGCCGCCGCCGAGCAGGAGAAATTGCGGCAACTCTACCGGCGCGAACTCGCATGGGTACACACCTCCCCGCAGGCCCGCACCTCCAAAGCCCGCGCCCGCATCAACAACTTCGAGAAACTGCAGGAAGCGGTGAGCGTGCGTAGTGAGGCCGCCCCCGAAGCTTTCAAGGTACAATCGGAACGTATCGGAAACAAAATATTGGAAATCAGTCATCTGGACTTCGCCTATCCTGATCAAACCATCGTCAGGGACTTCTCCTACATCTTTAAAAAAGGGGAAAAATGTGGCATCGTGGGCAAGAACGGCTCCGGCAAAAGCACCTTCCTGAAGATGATTATGGGAGAAGTGATTCCCGATGGCGGCAAAATCACCCCCGGACTGACCATTAAGTTCGGCTATTTCTCGCAGAACGGGATGGAGTACGCTGGTAACAAAATCGTGCTGGATTTGGTAAAAGAACATGCTGAAGTGATTCGCATGGAGAATGGCAACTATATGAGTGCAAGCAATTTTCTGAATCACTTCGGGTTCCCATACAGTCTACAATACACCTACTATGACGACCTCAGCGGCGGCGAGAAACGAAAACTGCACCTGCTCATCACATTGCTGAAAAACCCCAACTTCCTCATCCTCGACGAGCCCACTAACGACTTCGACATCGACACGCTGAACCTATTGGAGGACTTCCTCGGCAACTTCGAAGGCTGTCTGCTCATTGTCTCCCACGACCGCTGGCTGATGAACAAGTTAGTGGATCACCTCTTTGTCTTCGAAGGCGACGGCATTATCCGCGACTGCTGGGGCAATTACGAGGACTACCGGCAAGAACGCGAAAAGGAGCGGCGCATCCAGAAACGGATTGAGAAGGCTGCCCGCCCCGAGCCTGTGAAACCGAAACGCGAACATCAACCCAACAAACTGACTTACAAGGAGAAGCGAGAGTTGGAATCCTTGGAAACCGACATCGCCAATATGGAAATCGAGAAGAAGATTCTCGAGGAGAAGATGTCCATCGGCAAAGGCACGCCCGAAAATTTCGCTGAATGGGGCAAACGATACAACGAAATCAACCAGCTTTTGGACGAAAAAACAGAACGCTGGATGGAATTGTCCGAAAAAGAGGAGTGATTAACCAGCCCGTCAGGGCTGAAGGGCTCGGTAGGAAAGCGGGCAACGATTCGGGTTGTCGCACGCCGTAGGTGTGCGGGCAAAAAAACGATGTCGGCTAATATTTGATAAAACACGGGCATATCTGAATATTTTTGTATTTTGCCTCCGTAAAGTTGTTGGTTCTTTGCTGAACATGTAGATTATGAAAAAGTTATTGTTATTTTTGTGTTTTGTCTGTGCTATGAAATTTGTATCAGCACAGGTGTATTGGGATATCTGTAAAGGGGAGACTTTTTACTGGAATGTCGCAGTGAATACAACAGACACTGTGATTTATTTCAGCTCATTTACAGATTCACTTTCCTACCTCAATAATCGTGTCTACGATACTATCATCGGAGATATATTGAGTGCAACTGTGGACACAGATATGATTTATGAGGTTGTGTCTGTAAATGGTATCATACCTGTGTATCTGAAGATGCTAGTAATTACCATTTTGCCTGTGGCTACTATCTCTATCCCACCGACTTCTATCCATCATGTGACATGTCCAGATGGATATCTGTATCCTTATATGGATGGATCATTCCATGTGAGTCTGGATAATCCTACTCAGGATTATGACTGGATTGATATTTTCAATGATTCTACATATTTTTCATTCCAAGCACATGATTCTGTGACATTGACTAATTTGAGAGCAGGGACTTATCATGTGATAGCTCATGGAACTAATGGCTGTGAGTATCACGATAGTGTGACTATTGAACAGCCTGAACCATGGGGGTGGGATTTAACAATTCATAGGGTTGATACTGTTTGTCCAAAAGATACTGGAACAATAATAGCAGGTGTATCTGGAGGAACTCCACCATATAATTTTACATGGTTTTACTATAGTGATACTGGTCAAGTTTTTATGCCTGATACAATAGGAGAATTGAATGGGATTTATAGTGGTCAAATATATTATTTATATATGTATGATTCTCATAATTGTAAGGCTGTTTACTGTGTATACAGATGGAATTTCAGTGGGACCACATATTTTGAAATATGCTGGGACTTTTGGAGGGAGTATGGGATTGGCTTGTGAAGATGAAGAGTCTATCTCTATCCAAGTGGAGACAAATCCATTTGTACCGAATTGGGAATACAATGTCTCCATCTATCCAAATCCGGCCACAACCACCTTGAATCTGACTAGTACAGCAACTTCTGATTTTGAATTAGCAATCCTGGATATTACAGGAAAGGTAATCAAGACAGATAAAATGTCTGATCAAAGATTCACATTCGATGTCTCGGATTTAGCGTCTGGGATGTATATGCTTCGTCTTGTATCTACTGATGGAGCAAGCAAAGTAGTGAAGTTTGTGAAGAGGTAACAGTGGAGACGTGCATGCATCGTCTCTGCTGTAACCGTAAACCAGCGGAATCTATAATTATTTTTTGGATTCCGCTGGTTTATGGTTATTTTTTCTATCTTTGCAAAAAAATTCAGGTCATGCTAATAGGAAGAAAAAAAGAGCAACAAATTCTAAAAGAAGCACTTACAGATGAGTATTCTCAGTTTATCGCTGTGTATGGTCGTCGCCGTGTCGGGAAGACATTTCTGATACGCGAGTCGTATGACTATCATTTTACATTCCAGTTCACAGGAGCAGCTAAAACTCATACAAAAAAACAACTGGCACGCTTTCGCATGGCATTAAAAGAACATGGATTGACAGACTTACCACCCGTATTAACCAATTGGATGACTGCCTTTTCTGAACTCAAGCGTTTCATTTCGCTACAACCCGAAGGTAAAAAAGTTATATTCCTTGACGAGCTACCTTGGATGGATGCACCGCGTTCCGGTTTTCTTTCCGAACTTGAATCTTTTTGGAACGGATGGGCTTCAGCCAGAAAAGACATCGTCTTTGTGGTCTGTGGTAGTGCCACATCTTGGATGGTGAAAAAGATAATCAAAAACAAAGGTGGACTACATAACCGACTCACCCACCGTATTGCACTAAAACCCTTTTCACTTCGCCTATGCGAAGAAATGATGGAGTCGCGCGGAATTGAGATGACTCGAAAGCAAATCCTGAATGGATATATGATACTCGGTGGTATCCCGTATTATTGGAGTCTGCTGAATAAAGGCGCCAGCCTCTCACAAGAAATAGATCGCCTTATTTTTTCAGAAGATGGCGACATGCACGACGAATTCAGCATGCTTTACGCCTCACTTTTCAAGAAACCAGATCCTTACATCAAGATTATTAGCTTGTTAGCTGAAAAAAAAGAAGGAATGACCCGGTTGGAAATCATTGAGAAAGGGAAATTGGACGATAATGGTGCTTTGTCTGAAATATTGAAGGAACTCGAGTGGTGCGGATTCATCCGTGGCTATTCCATGTTAGGCAAACAGGTGAAGGATGAAATATTCCAACTTATTGATCACTATACCCTATTTTATTATGAGTTCATTCAGGGTAAGCGTCATGGCAAGAACTTCTGGCAGGCCATGGAAGGCAAGCCGCAGTACAACAACTGGTGTGGACGTGCTTTCGAACGTACTTGTTTATGGCATATTGACCAAATCAAACAAAAACTCGGTATCAGCGGCGTATTAACCAACGAGTACGCTTGGCGTTATAATCCAAAGAATAATCCTTCTGCAACAGCCAGCGAAGGAGTGCAAATAGACCTGCTTATAGATCGAAGTGACGGCATCATAGACCTTTGCGAGATAAAATATTCAAACTACAAATTCACCATTACTGAAGCCTATCAGGAAAAATTAAGTCGTCGGAAAAGCATTTTTGCAGAAGTTTCAAAGACAAAAAAAGCCCTTCACACGGTATTCGTGACAACCGATGGCTTAGCACATAACGCATATTCAGGCAATATCCAAAACGAAGTTTGCCTGAACGATTTATTTATGTAAATACCACTTTTATGCATTACTTCTACTCCCCCGATATATCCCAACCTTTCGTTACATTAAGTAACGAAGAATCTGAGCATTGCGTGCGCGTGATGCGCCATCGCGAGGGCGAGGTCGTGCGCGTCACAGATGGGCGCGGACATCTGGCGGAAGCTGTCATCGCCGAGGCGCACCCGAAAAAGTGTCTGCTGGAGATTCGTCAACATATTACCGATAATCTCCTTACCCACAATGGATTGCATCTCTCCATTGCGCCCACCAAGAACGCCGATCGCATGGAATGGCTGTTGGAGAAAGCCATCGAAATCGGCATTTGCTCGCTCACGTTCCTGCAGTGCGACCATTCCGAACGTACGCACCTCAACCTCGAACGGCTGCAACGGTTAGCCATCGCCGCGCTGAAACAATCGCAAACCACCTGGCTACCGCCACTCAAGATGATGAAATTCTCGGATTTTATCCAGCAAAACAAAGATACACAGGCAGATAAGTTCATTGCCTGGTGCGATGAAAATAACCAACAACAGTTGATCAAAGCAGCGCGCAACTATTCCGAGATGATTTTGTTAATCGGACCGGAAGGGGATTTCAGTCCAGAAGAGATTTCCGCCGCCCGCGAGGCTGGATACATGGAGATCAAATTAGGCGACCGCCGGCTGCGCACCGAAACCGCAGGATTATACGGGTGTTTGGCGGCATCAATAAACTTATTGCGGAAATAATGCGGAAAATGTAGAAAGGTGCGGAAATTCTTTTCGTTTCCGCACCTTTCCGCATTTTTTGCAACAGTTTCCGTAAAAATTATTGGAAGAACTGTCTTACACGGCTAAACACGCTCTTGTCGTTCTTGCCCGGTTTCGGCACAAAGTTCTCGTGCGTGCTCAATTGTTCTAACATCGCCTTTTCCTCTTTGGTCAGGGATTTCGGGGTCCAGACGTTGACGTTGACGATGAGGTCGCCGACGATACGCGAGTTGACCTGCGGCAGGCCCTTACCCTGCAAACGCAGAATCTGTCCGCTCTGCGTGCCCGAGGCGATCTTGATCTTGGCCTTGCCGGTAAGCGTGGGAATTTCCACAGATGCACCCAACGCGGCCTGTGGAATGCTGATGTAGTAGTTGAGGTACAGGTTGTTACCATCGCGCTCGAAGATGTCGTGGTCGGCCACCTCGAACACAACAAGCAGGTCGCCGTTTACGCCGCCGCGCTGCGCCGCGTGTCCCTTTTGCGGCACCGTCATCTGCATGCCGTTATCGACACCCGCTGGAATGTTGATGGTGATGATTTCTTCGCCCGACACCGTGCCGTTTCCGTGACAATGTGGGCAAGGATCCTTGATGACTTCGCCCGTGCCGCCGCATTTCGAGCAGACCGTGGCTTGCTGGATGATGCCGAACATGCTCCGCTGCTGACGCACTACCTGACCGCTGCCGTGACAATCGGGACAAGTCGTGACACTGCTCGGATCTTTGGCACCCGTGCCGTTGCAGTGCGGACAAACCACCTGTTTGTTGATTTTCACCTTCTTCTCGACTGGTGCGGCTACCTCCTCCAAGGTGAGTTTCACCTTGATACGGATGTCTCCTCCACGACGCACACGCCGTTGCTGGCCCTGTCCGCCACCGAAACCGCCAAAGCCACTAAAGCCGCTAAAGCCACCGCCAAAACCGCCACCGAAAATGTCAGCAAAATGGCTGAAAATATCGTTGAAGTTCATGCCGGAAAAGTCGCTGGCCTCGCTGCCCATACCAGCGTGACCGAACTGGTCGTAACGAGCCTTCTTGTCGGGATTGCTCAATACATCGTACGCCTCCGCTGCCTCCTTGAATTTCTCTTCCGCTTCCTTATCGCCCGGGTTGCGGTCGGGGTGGTACTTCATGGCCATCTTGCGGTAGGCCTTTTTTATCTCGTCTGCTGAGGCCTCTTTCGTGACGCCCAGCACTTCATAATAGTCTCGTTTGTCCATTCTTCATTCTCCTTTCTTACTGACCGACAACCACCTTAGCGAAGCGGATTACCTTGTCTTTGAGTTTGTAACCCTTCTCCGTCACGTCAATCACCTTGCCTTTGTCCTCCTCTTTTTGAGCTGGAAAATGGGTCACCGCTTCGTGGAAATCGGTATTGAACTCTTCGCCCTTGGCCTGGATTTCCTCCACGTCGAAGCGCTTCATCATCTGAACCAACTTGTTGTAAATCAGATTAAAACCCTCTTTAATGGAGTCGATATTATCCGCTTTTTCGTTGGCAGCAATAGCACGCTCGAAATCATCGATAACGGGCAACAGGCTCACCAGCACCTTTTCGGAAGCGGTGGCAATCAAATCTAACTTCTCCTTGCTGACACGTTTCTTATAGTTGTCGAATTCGGAGAAAAGACGAAGAAAACGATCGTTCAGTTCGGCCTTTTCGGCTTTCAACTGCTCAATTTCCTTTTCTAACTCTTGAACTTTTGTTTTGTCTTTGTCTTTTTTTCTTGAAAAAATATTTTTTCTGTTTTTGTCAGTATTCTCTTCTTTTTCAGACAAATTGTCAGTGTTTTCCTCTACCTTTTCATTCACTTCGGGATTTTGTACTTGTTCCTCTTGAAGTTTTTCTTCTTGATTGTTTTCCATATTATTCTTATTTTCAATTACTTACTTACACACTCAAAGAGCGGTATTGAATGTCCTGTTCAATCCGCCGATGTTTTATAGCAAATAATTTGCCAAAATTATTTTCCATCTATTTTTTACAAGTCACACATCACTATTCACTATTCACAATAACGAACAAATTCTGTGTATAACACATTATAAACCAGTTTTTTAAAACAAATAATAACTTTTTTTCAGTTTTAAGGTGATAAATGGTTGACTTTATGCGTCCTCTATGATAATTAGGGGAAAAAGATTTTGAAAAAATATACTCCGGGAAGAAGAAAATGAAGATTTGTAAATCTTTGATATGCAGCCTATTATTATGGATTTGTGCTGTCGCATCGAAGGCGCAATGTCCTGATTTTCTGGATTTGAACGGTCCGAATGTCACTGCTTATACTGGCAACACTTGGGATCCGATGTCGAATGTAGGAGTTATTTCCGGACGGCATACCCTGATCACTCAGCAAGGCACTGATCCTCGGACAGGAGGGCTGCTTCCGCTACTGCCGCCTGGGGAGAGCGCGGTCATTAAATTAGGTAACGAATATATTGGCGCCCAAGCTGAATCTCTGGTTTATACTTTTACTGTGGATCCTGACCAACCCATCGTGATACTGAAATACGCAGTAGTGTTGGAAGATCCCCACCACCCCAGTGAGATACAACCACGTTTCACTATCCAGATGCTTAACGAACAAAACGAATTGCTGGCTGACTGTATGAAATACGATGTCATTGCTGCTCACAATATTCCTGGTTTTCAAACAAGCGGGAACACCAGATGGCGACCTTGGACCATCAATGCCTTTGACCTTTCGGCTTATATAGGACAAACCGTCAAGCTACAAGTCTCCACATTTGACTGCGGTGCTGGAGCTCACTACGGTTATGCCTATTTTACTGCCTCCTGTATCAGCAACCATCTGGCTATCAGCGGTTGTAATGGAAATCAGGTTACATTAAGCGCACCTTCTGGTTTTGAGAGTTATCTATGGAACAATGGAACCTCTTCGAACTCAGCTGTTTACACAATACAAGACAATACCCTTGTCACCTGTTCGATTTCCACTGTGACGGATTGCCATGTCGTTCTTTCCGCCACATTCCTAAGTCAAGATATCCCCACGCAAGATCAGACATTTTACGATACTATATGCCAAGGGGATAGCTATCAGAATCATGGATTTGTTCTGCCATCACAAACCAACAGCGGAGATATTGCCGTGTTAAACACCTATTTCGACATAAACAATTGCACGGAAAGTGCCACTAATATACTCCATTTGCACATCATACCACGTTATACGCACATTTATGACGTAAAATGTGAAGGAGACGACTACGATGAATACGGTTTTGTTCTCCAAAATCTTCCGGCTGGCCAACTCACTGACACCCTTGACTTTGTAGTAGGTCCTGGCTGCGATTCTTCCTCTATTTTGCACCTTACAGTCAATCCTGGAACATCTCCGTCCCTTGCCATCAACGGTCCGACAGAATTGTGTAGCAGAAACCAAGCCTTTTTCGTTTTGCAATCTTCTGAGAATTTTTCTCATGTTGATTGGGACGTTCCTGAAGGAGTTTATGTATTGGCTGGGAATGGGACCTCTTATGCGACTATTTATTTCACTCAAGATGCGCCCAATCCCAGTGATATTGACTTAACTGTCGTAACCGGATGCGCTACCATGAATACCTCTTTGTCCGTTTCAGTCTTTCCTTCCTATCAAGATATCTACATTGACACGATTTGCAGAGGTTCTGAATATAATCAGCATGGCTTCCAAATCGGTGTGCTGGATAGCGTTGGACTTTTTGTTTATACTCAACTTGATACGACAACGCTCGGGTGTGACAGCATCACGATTTTGCAGCTATTTGTGGCAGACACACCTTCTGTTTCGGCGGTGCCAGATCCTGCTGTGCTTTGTGTTGGAAATGAGACCATCATCCACGCTTTAACGCCCAATGCTTCTGTGACATTGGATGCGGACTTACCCAGTGTTCACGTCTGCGACATACTTTGCACCGACAACACTTTTGTGCATCCGCAAAACTGGCCGTGCGGCAAAACTCCGAAAGCGGTCGTCTTTTATGTGGATACCTCCGGCAAACATGGATGGGCCGTTGATTTGCATGATGCAGACCCATGCGCTTGGGCATCAGGATATACAGGCGCTTTGGAAATGAACATTCCCGACCTGGCCGATTGTCCACATCCAAGAGCTGCCATTTGCGACCATAATGGCTATCAAAACACTCTTCATATTCGAAACTATAATACCGCTCAATATAATCCTGTCGCGTATGCTGTTGATTTTGAGGATGGTTGGTATTTGCCCGCCGCCGGTCAAGCCTATCACCTCTACATAGCTATCCCCCATATTAACAATTCTCTCCAGATGGTTGGCGGCACACCCTTCCCTCCCAATCCACAATGGGCTTATTGGACTTCCTCTGAAATAAACTCTATTTGGTCATGGGTTTTGGATTCAAATTTGGGACTATACTATAAAGAAAAAAGTTACACCGCTTCAGTGAGAGGTGTTCGTTCATTTTAATCCCCCTGCATGATGAGAAAAACGCTCTTGTTCCTGATAATGACAACTGCCTTGGTTTGGTCCAAAGGGCAGACCTATCATGTGGGGGATTTATATACGGCTCCGGACAGTTCTAAAGGCATAGTCTTTTATGTCCACCCCGACGGTGGTGCTTGGATAGTGGCTCTCAACGACTTGAACATACCCAACTTTCCCCTTCGATGGAGTGTTTCTGTGGATATCCCGACAATACCCAATTTAGGATCTGACCCTTCATCGCCTGGCTTGTACTCTCCATTGTTGGCCATGGCAGATACTGCTGGTTACAATAATACGATGGGCATTGTTAACTACTCTCAATACACTATAACTGCAGCTCACGGTATTGTGAACAATCTTCCACCTGGCTGGTATCTGCCCGCTGTCGGGCAATTGTGCCTGTTATTCGCTCAACTGCCGCTGATTGAAACTCCTTTAATCGATGCAGGTGGGAGTCCGATGAAAAGTGGGACGTGGGACACCTATTGGAGCAGTTCTGAAATGGATATTAATAATGCATGGACTGTAAATTTTTCGTTACCTATTCCACAAGGTGAAAACAATTACATTTATTCACATTCCGGGGAATTGGTGCCGGAGCTCAAGTCAACGATTCGCAATGTTCGTGCGGTGCGCAGCATCCCACCGCCGAATAGCTATTACGACACCACATTGACGTATCTTTGGAACACCGGCTCCACGGAAACGCACATTCAGGATGTTCCGTTGCAGAATACCGCCTATTCCGTGACCGTAACCAACAGTTACGGCTGCACAAACACCGCTGCCACCAGTGTAGTCGTGTTAGACAACGGGACGCAAACCCTCTATGACACCATTTGTCAGGGCGCAACTTACGACAACTACGGTTTCACATTGAGCGCGGAAGAGACGGACCAGGCGGGGGTGATTGTCCGCACGCGCACGGTCACCACGGCTGATTGTGAAAGCGAAATCACCCTGTTTCTTTTGGTCGCCCCCTCCGACACTGTCTATGTGGAAAAGTTCGCTTACCTCAGCTACGTTTGGAACGATATAACATACAATGAATCTGGTATTTATACACAATATTTCAATAGTTATACGGGCTGCGACAGTGTAGTGATTCTGCAACTCACCATTACCGATGTGCTGCCTTCCGGAGACGGCACCGACAGCTTGGCCATCTATCTTCCCAATACTATCACCCCTTCCCGTAACGACGGCCTCAATGATTATTTCTACCTCCCAGAATATTATCATCCGTTCATTAGAGAATTCGAAATCAGCGTTTTCAACCGTTGGGGAAATTTAGTTTTCTATTCCACTGACAAAAATTTCAAATGGCAGGGTGAGTTCGAAGACAAAACTTTCTATGACATCGTGTATAATTACCTGATCCGCTACAGAAATTCCATCGGGAAAACACACGTTCTCAAGGGAACCATCACTGTATTGTAGAAACGGGCCATGGCATATCTCTACAGGTGGTCTTTCCAGGAAAAAACCCCTCTGTATATATTCGAATTTTCCGTATCTTTGCCGCCCTAAATTTCAGAATATTTCAATTCAAAAATAATATGGAAAGAATTTCAAAGAGAGTGCTGGATATGCCGGCTTCAGAAACGTTAGCCATGACTGCATTGGCTCGTGAATTAAAGGAAAAAGGTCAAGATGTCATCAGTTTGAGTATTGGTGAACCTGATTTCAACACGCCTGAGACAGTGAAAGAATATGCCAAACAGGCTATTGACGACAACTTCACACACTACCCTCCAGTTCCTGGTTACGCTGACCTGTTGAAAGCTATCAGCAACAAGTTTAAAAGAGACAACAATTTGGACTATACCACGCAACAGATTGTGGTTTCCACTGGTGGTAAACAATCTATTTACCAAGCTGTTATGGCTTTGGTGAATCCTGGCGACGAGGTGATTATCCCCACTCCGTATTGGGTTTCTTACCGCGCCATCGCACAAATGGCCGAGGGCACACCTGTCTATGTTCCCTGCAAAATCGAGAACAACTTCAAGATTACACCCGCCCAGTTGGAGGCTGCCATCACCCCGAAAACCAAGCTGATGATGTTCAGCAGCCCTTCCAATCCTACAGGTATGATCTATTCCAAGGAAGAGCTCCGCGCCATCGCCGAAGTGGTTGCAAAACATCCGCAGATGATGATTTTGTCGGACGAGATTTACGAACACATCAATTTCGTAGGCGGTCACGAGAGCATCGCACAATTCGATTTTATTAAGGACCAGGTAGTTACGGTTAACGGCGTGGCAAAAGGTTTCGCTATGACCGGCTGGCGTATCGGTTTCATTGGCGCTCCCGTTGAAGTGGCTAAAGCTTGCAACAAGTTGCAAGGACAAATCACGTCCGCTACGGGTTCCATCTCGCAACGCGCCGCTTTGCGTGCCATGGAGATGGATCCGAAAACCTCCGAAGACATCATCAATATGCGTAACATCTTCCTGAAACGTCGCGACTTGGTTTATGAACTGCTGAAAGAGATCCCCGGATTCGAAGTCTCCCTGCCGCAGGGCGCCTTTTATTTCTTCCCGAAGGTGAGCAGCCTTTTCGGCAAGCACGTCCCCGCCGACTCCAAGTTCGCCGCCCAATACAACAAGACGGTCATCGAAAACTCCACTGACCTCGCTTTCTACTTCCTGTTAGACGGCAGCGTCTCCACGGTACAAGGCACCGCCTTTGGCGACGACGACTGCATCCGCCTCTCCTACGCCACCTCCGAAGACCGCCTCATCGAAGCCTGCAAACGAATCAAAACCGCAGTAGAAAATTTGAAATAATTCTCCTAAAAGACTGTAAACCAGATGTATGTCAACCCAGGGTGAGCGACAGCGATCCCTGGGAAAAAATTAATAATATGAGAAAAATCACAACGTTCATCATCATCGTCTTGGGATTATTAGCGACCCAAGCCCAAAACATCCAATTCACCCTGCTGAACTCTAACTCCAATGAAGCAGTAGTGCGTGTGGACTTCGGCACTTACCAGACAGAAACCGTTTCCGTGAACGGTGTGGAGATGCAGAAACTGCACATGGCTGATGCCTATCCCGTGCTGAAAACGGGCAGTCCAGAGCTATTGCAGACAGCCTTCTCCCTCATTGTGCCCGAAGGAAGCAGTCCAGAAATAGAATATCTGGATGCGCAATATACTACCCTTGGGCACTTTGTACTTGCACCGTCCAAGGGTAAACTCTACCGCAATGTAAATCCTGCCTCGGTTGCCTACACGATGAATCAAGATTACCAAGCCGAGAGATATTTGCTTGGTAACAACGTTGTGATTGGCGAAGAATATCAACTGCGTGACTACCATGGCATGAATTTCAAGGTGTATCCTTTTGACTATAACCCCACAGCGCAAACGCTGAAGATTTACTCTTCGGTGACGGTAAAGGTAACGTTCAACGGGACGAAAACGGTTTCCGCCCCAAAAAAGACCAACCGTACTTTCAATGCTGTGTATGCCTCCCAATTCCTGAATTACAAAGGATTACGCAGTACTCCTGTGACTGAGGAAGGTGATATTCTCATCATTGCCCCTGAAGAGTTCATGGAGGCCATGCAACCCTACGCCGATTGGAAAATTCGCAACGGTTTCAAAACGGAAATTGTTTCTACTGCCACCGCAGGCAACAACTCAACTGATATAAAAAACTTTATATTAAACTATTACAATGAACATAACTTGGCATTCGTCATCATTGTGGG
This sequence comes from uncultured Bacteroidales bacterium, assembly GCA_946409645.1. Classification (GTDB taxonomy): domain Bacteria; phylum Bacteroidota; class Bacteroidia; order Bacteroidales; family WCHB1-69; genus F23-D06. The sequence continues at coordinate 17,023 of CAMJXE010000020.1, read as the reverse complement.
TGACAATGCCCAATTCCCAACGCCGACCGTCGCAGGCAAAAAGTCCGACAACTATTTCACTGAATTGGTAGGCAATGACTCTTATCCCGATATCATTTTAGGTAAGATTTCGGCAGAAACTGTGGCGCAAGTGGAGACCCAGGTGCAACGTTTCATCGAATATGAATTGAATCCATCGGATACTTCACATTTCTCCTCCTTTATGGGCATCGCCTCTAGTGAAGGTCCTGGCGATAATGGCGAGTACGATTACCAACATATCCGCAACATCGACAACAAATTGCTTGATTACACTTATACCGATGGTTATGAGCTGTTTGAAGGCAGCCATGGAGGTTTGGATGCTACTGGAAATCCTTCAGCTGCAATGGTCGCTTCCGGTGTGAACAACGGTGTGGGCATCATCAACTACTGCGGTCACGGGTCCTCTAACAGTTGGGTTACCAGCGGCTTCAACAACAACAATGTCAATGCGTTGACGAACACCGGCAAGCTGCCGTTCATCTATTCTGTGGCTTGCGTGAATGGCGAGTACCATACAGGTACCTGTTTTGCCGAATCTTGGTTGCGCGCCACACACGACGGCGAACCTACCGGTGCTGTCGGTTTCACCGGCTCCACTATCAACCAGCCATGGAACTCCCCGATGTGCGCCCAAGATGCCATGATCGACCTGCTCATTGGTACAGTTCCGGAAGACCAGAAATTCACCTATGGCGGCATCTTCTTTAACGGAATGATCCACATGTTGGATGTCTATAACGATGTAGAAGTCTTCCGTACTTGGATTCTTTTCGGTGACCCTACCCTTTTGTTACGCACAGCTGCTCCTGAGGAATTAATTGTCTCTTACAATGATATTCTTCCTGTTGGTATTCCTTCCCTAACTTTCTCATCTTTAGTCGAAAACGCTAAAATCTCGGTAACGAAAAACGGTGAAATCGTTGGTGTAGGTAGTATAGAAAACGGCGAATGCACAGTACTTTTTGAGGAAACGTATTTGCCTACCGACACGCTCCAAGTGCTGGCCACCGCCACCAACTACCTGCCTCACGAAGGCACTGTCGCTTTTGTCCCCAACGAAGGACCTTATATCATTGTCGGTAACATGGAATTGACCGAGCAAATCATCCCTGAAAGCTACCAAATTGTCAATGGTTTGGCTGAATATTGCGAAACTTTATTAATGACGCCCTCTATTATCAACATTGGTAGCGAAGCCGCCAACAACGTGCAAATTGAGATTTCCATTGATGATCCGTATGTTACTTTGTACAACACGACTATCAACGTGAATTCCATCGCCGCGCACGATACTATAACCAACCAAACCTTTACTTTCAAGGTGGCGGACATCGTTCCGGCAGGACATCATGCTGTTTTCCATCTCCGTATTATTTTCAATAACGATACGGTGGAGCAGAATAAAACCATCAAACTCTATGCTCCCATCCCGAAGATTTTATCTGGTTATGTGGATGACACTGCCGACGGAAACGGCAATAACCGAATCGATTTTGGTGAAACCTTCACCTACAATGTCCAATTGAGCAATCTCGGTAATATGGTCGCTTTCCCGGGAACACTCAAGGTAGATAATCCTGCCGGCGAAATCAACATCGCCAACACTCAGGTCAACACTCAATCCATTGCCGTCAAAGAAAATACTGTCATCTCGTTCGTGATGACAGTTAACGACTCGGTGTTGGAACCTACAAAAACCTATTTGAGAGTCATTTACAATGTTGACAACTACGTTGACACTACCTATTTCCTCCTTAAAATCGGGGCCATTGCGGAAGATTGGGAGACTGGCGACTTCACGAATATGGAGTGGCAAAACAACTCCTCTATTCCTTGGACCATTACCACGCAAGCTCCTTATGAGGGTACTTATTGCGCAAAATCCGGAGCCATTTCAGACAACGGCAACACCACATTGAGTATCAATTTCCAATCGGATGTCGCCGACTCTATCTCTTTCTATTACAAAGTCTCCAGCGAAGAAAACTACGATAAACTGATCTTCAGAATCAATGGTTCCAAAAAGGGCGAATGGAGCGGTAACATTGGATGGACTCGCGCTGCATATCCAGTGAATGCGGGCTCAAATACCTTTACTTGGGTCTATTCCAAAGACAGTTACATGGCATCGGGTAAAGACTGTGCCTATATTGACTATGTCTCCTTCCCGTGCGGTGTGTTGAACTCTAACATGGCTGTGGATGATTTCCTTCAAAAAGCGTCAATGTTCTCCGTTTGGCCTAATCCTGCTTCAGAAACAGTACATGTTCAAATTTCTGAATTATCTGATAACCAATATTATTCATATCAACTATTTGACATGAGTGGTAAACTTGTACAGGGCGGCTGTTTAACGGACAATCTTTCAGAAATAGACATAAGAAGCTTAGTGTCAGGAACTTACTTACTAAAAGTGGAAAACAGCCAACATAACGCTCAAACAACCAAAATTGTTAAGAAATAAAACTCTTTCTTTCTGCCATTGTGAATTATGCATTGTGAATTGAATAAAGAACGACCTCTCATTCTGATTGTCAACGACGATGGTTTTGAAGCGAAAGGTTTGGCGGCTATGGTGGAATTGGCCAAGCCATTGGGAGAAATTGTAGTGGTGGTGCCCGACCGGACTCGCTCAGGTATGGGTCATGCCATCACGATGAATGAACCGCTTCGTCTGATGAACTATAAAAACGAAGACGGCATCGCCTATTACCGAACCAACGGAACGCCTGTGGATTGCGTGAAATTGGGCGAGAAGGTGGTGCTTCGCGACCGAAAAATCGATTTGGTGCTCTCGGGCATCAATCATGGTTCCAATTCTTCCGTCAGTCTGATCTACTCCGGCACGATGGCGGCTGCCATTGAGGCCACTTTCGATAACATTCCAGCCATTGGACTCTCCGTGCAGGACTATTCGGCAAACGCAGATTTCACTGCTGCTATGCACTATGGTCGCCCAATCGTGGAAAAAGTGCTGGAAAAGGGACTTCCTCCTTACACCTGCCTCAACATCAATGTTCCGAAAGTGTCGATGGAGGAGATCAAGGGGGTGAAAGTGACTCGCCAGTGTCATGGCGTGTGGCACGAGGATTTGGAAGAGCACACCGATCCGTTCGGTCGCAAATATTACTGGCTGGCTGGACATTTGGAACGCCACGAGTTGTCGGACGACACCTGCGAAGGGGTACTGCAAAACAATTACATCTCCGTGCAGCCAGTGCAATTCGACATGACAGCGCACCAATACATTGAAAAACTTAAATTCTTGGAACAATGATGGACAAACTTAGAAGAGATTCATACGCCGTTGGCATTATCTTAGGTATCTTACTTCCTTTGATTCTATTCGGCATCATTTATGGCATTTACGCGTTGATTCTGAACGCCAATCCCCAAATGTTGATCAGAAATCCCAATCTTACGAAGGACCTGATTCCGAAATTCATTCTTTTAGCCCTGATTCCGAACATTTTCACCCTGCGCTATTATCTGTTGAAGCTCAAATTCGACAAAACGGGGCGTGGCATTCTCGGGGTTTCATTCGCGTGGGCCATTGTCTTCTTAGCTGCACAATTCCTACTATAGGTGGACGTATGCGATAGAGACGTATGCGATACGTCCCTATGAAAAAAAAAAGAGGCGCGGAATTCGTGCCTCTTTTTTAGTTGTTAGAAAATGAATTCTACTACTCTAAGCTGATAGCTTCGCAAGGACAAACGTCTGCGCATGCACCGCATTCGATGCAGAGATCAGGGTTGATAGAGTAAGCAGCGCCTTCAGAGATAGCCTCTTGAGGGCATTCGCCGATGCAGGTTCCGCAAGCGGCGCAAAGATCTTCACTAATTTTGTAAGCCATAATACTTTTTTGGTTGTTGATTGAGCGGCAAAGATACACTTTTTATGAATCTCCACGCACTCGGTGAAAAATTTTATGAATAGGTTTTAGTTCATTATTTTGGGCGTTAGATTTTTTAACGAGGAAAAAGTTTAACGGGGATAATATCGGTATCAGTCTATCTCCACCACGCTGCTATGGCAGATGGTGTACCCGCCGCCTTTCTTTTGGCCTTGATAATCGATTACCCCTTTACTACGTAAAGAGGAGATGTCCCGTTCTATCGTGCGGTTTGAGATTTTCCCGCCGAGGCATTCTGTAATGAATGTCGTATTGCAGTTCGGATTCTGACGGATAATCTCAAAGATTTTGAACTGGCGTTTGTTTAGCAGGGCAACGGTCTTTATCTCGCGTATTTCGGTCTTTTGGTTTAACTGTATGAACTCCGAAAGGTGCTGGTGAAATACCATTTTGTCGGAGCCCTCAGCCGACCAAAGCGAAGAGGGAATCATCTCTTTGCAATAGGAGAGCGGTTCCACGATGGTGATGGAGTTATCTTCCGTGCAATGCACCTGAGTGATATGGTCGGTCTCCTGGATATAGACAATGCGATCCAGCGGTATGGAAGCTTCGTTTTGGTCGGGAAGGGAAAACTGCACCGACTGATGCTCCATGACCAAGGCCCGTTGTTTTGTTCTAAAAGCATCCTTTTGGAGGGTATATAGTCTGAAAACCAAAAACCAAGCGAAAAAGCAGGAGTCTCGGAGAAAGATAGAGATGTAAATCGCTAATAAATAGTTCGTTCTATTATAATGTAGATGAATTTTATCTGTGATTTCAGGTTGGATCAGTAAGACTTCAAAGAGTGTTGCTGCAAATAACATACAAACAGAAACCGACCAAAAAGCGCCAAACCGACCACAAGAAAAAAAGTTAGGGATGGTGATCCAACGTGTGATTAGCACGACACAGAGAATCATCAACACACAAACGAACTCCTTATAAATGTGAGTATTACAAACAGGTCGAATAGCAGAGAACCTAACAAAAACAACTGTGGTAATCAGCCAAAACAACAAATTCAAAAAAAAGATGATACCTTTCTTGTGAGCTTGAAAAAACTTGTTCATTATTCTGTATTACTTAATGCGGCAAAATTAGCATTTTTTCTGAAATGTCTCGAAATTTCCCCGATTTTCAGAGGCAAAACGAGCTTTTCTACCGACAAGAAAATGTTTAATCAGACAATTTTAATCCGACATTTTTTTATTTCATTCTCATCTGGTATTTTATTCATTACCAATATTTTAACATTAAAAAATGGGCTGTTTTATTCCGACATTATTTTTTCAGGAAAAAAATTTAATCCGACATGCATGTTTTTGTGTTTTTGGTATAAGAATTGGTTATATTTGACCCAGAATTATTAACGCAATAAAATTTAATGCCGTATGAAAAAGAACTTTCTGATTATTTTAATGATGGCAGCCCTTATGATAACGGGCTGCGACAAGACTTCGGTCAGTAACCTTAACAGACCGGCTTCGGATAATTATGCAACCATAGGGAAATCATCATCAAAAGAGAGCGGAAAACCTATTGAGATTACATACAGCGTGGGGCATGACATTAGTGAATGTAATGGTTGCATATATATTAATGGGGAATTGGGACATGCTGATTGTCAAGGAGGGGGAAATGCATGTTTGGTCAGGATACGAATATGGCCCATTGGCGGTCAGCCGAAGGGGGAAACGTTCAATGTGATGGTGGACACGGTGTGGAGTCTCACCACGGAGGACTTCTTCAACATGCCGGACCGTTCGTTGACCGTTTTGGATGCCACATCTGAAAACCAAGCGTATCTTAACATTCCGGCGCAGTTAGTCTATCGTGACAGTTTGACCCACCAGTTCACGTTCACGGGGCTGTTCTACAGCGACAAGGCGGCGTATTGCAACAATTAGGGGAAAGACAAAACGGCCGACACGACACGGGGTTGCGATGTAGAGGGTGTGTCATAAGTCTGTTTTGGCAAAAATTGCTATTTGATTATCAGATAGTTACAAATCGAAAAATGCCGATTTTTGGACTTTTGACACACCCTCTACGGGGCGGCCCTGAAACGGGCCGAACAATATTAACAATCAAAAACAACATAAAATGAAGAAATTACTAATACCATTATTGTTTATTCAAATTGTGGCCTACGCCCAAAATCCGATTCCTCGCAATTACGAATATGATGAATCAGGAAATCGGGTGTTAAGGAAGGTTATCGTGGCCAAAAGTGCGTATTCTAACCCAACAGATTCAACAACAAATTTTGTTAACCAGAGTGAGCAGGACCGATATTATGAGGAAATGTTTGGGGCCAACAGAGCAAAGGTGTATCCTAATCCCACAAATGGAATCATCATGATATCATTCGATAATCCGGTTAAGGATGGATACTATAAGCTTTATTCCGTGTCAGGACAATTAATGGATGAAAGCACAATACAATCATCCTCCACATTAATAGACCTTTCTCGGTTCAATCCAGGAGTATATTTGTTAGATATTTCGTGTGATGGCATATCTGATAAATGGAAAATCATCAAGAAGTAAGTGATAAAAAAGACGATTATGAGACATCTTTGTAGCATAATGGCAACAGTAATACTCTGTTGTATCATCAGTGTGCAGATGAAAGCACAAAACACAACATTACCGATAGGCGCCATTCCCGGTAATGCAGACGTAACTAACATGGGTGCCGCCGTGTATAATATACCCATAGAGGTTGTGCCCGGCACGCAGAGTGTTCAACCGAACTTAAGCGTTATATATAACAGTATGGCAAATGTTGGAATTTTGGGAAACCAATGGGATTTGGTCGGCCTTTCTGCCATCACCCGGGTAGGGCAGAACCAGTTTTTGGATTCACGTACTTCCTCCGTGATGTTGGATTACAGTGACCGGTTCGCGCTGGATGGAAACCGGTTGGTATGCAGTAATCCTGCGCTTTATGGCCAAAACAACGCACTTTACAGGCCCGAATTTGAGGATTTTTCGAAAATATATTCATACGGGGCTTTTGGTAATGGTCCCGACCATTTTACAGTATATCGAGACGATGGCAGTGTGATGGAATACGGCAACACCGCAGATTCGAAACAACGAGTGGGAAACAGCGTCTTTAGTTGGATGGTCAACAAAATCACAGACATCAACGGTAACTATATGACGTTTACTTATGGATATAGTGGCAGCGAGGTGTGGATTGACCATATTGACTACACGGGTAACACTGCTGCTGGTTTGGATCCATACGCAAGGGTGTCATTCGCCTACGATACTTATACGCATATTGGTTCCACATTCGTGGCTGGCTATGAAATTCCGCAGACAAAGCTGTTACGTACGATAACCGTAGAGTACAAAAACGGATCGGGGTATGAAATGGTTCGCCAATACCAGTTCTCATATTCTGAGGCTTATCCGAAACGGTTGGTCAAAGTGGGTCTTATGGGATCGGATGGGTCGGAACTGAACCCGACGGTGATAGAGTGGAACGGTTCCACACCGAATGATAACATCAGCACCACGTCATTTCCAGTCCAAAACTATCATGGCAGAGTCAATCATATTGCGGTTGATTTTAACAAAGACGGTCTCTGTGACATTATTGAATACAATGTTAACGGTTGGAGCCCCTTTTTCATGCAAGACAATGTGATAGTTCCGTCCGGTCTTTATTACAGCACCACTACTTCCTGGAATATCAAAAGTTGTATTCCTGCGGATATTGACGGTGACGGCTTCAGTGAAATTGTAACCGTATGCAAACATTACTACGATAACCGATTGTTGGTTGACACCACAAACCAAACGATGCAATCGAATAATATCATTCAGCCATTCAATGCCAGTGGCTATGGGGGCATCGTGACTGGCGATTTTTTAGGCAATGGGAAACATCAAATTGTGGTAATGTATTATTATCAGAATGGAACTTTCATTAAATTCGCCTCTACCGACTATATCAAAACTCAATCGGTAGCGTCAGGTGTGATGGAGGTGATGGATTATGATGGAGATGGAAAAATGGAACTTGCTGTTTCCACAGGAACACATTTGACAATTTACAAATTTGACCCAGAAATTGGATTATTCGTTTTGATTGCAGAAATAGATCTGAATGGTAGTTTTATTTCATCTGGTGATTTCAATGGAGATGGTATTTCTGACATCCTTTACCAAAATGGGAATTATCATATAGCTCTAGGAAATGGCAGAACATATTCTTATGTGCCTTCAACCGAATCGTTCATGGCCACCACCTCAAATTCTTTATTACATCCAATTGTCATGGATGTCAATAATGACGGTTATGATGATGTGGTTGCTTTTTCTCAAGTTTCAGATGGTATAAAGGCTCTCAGTTATTTGTGTTATGGCTATTATAATGGTAATGTTTATTTTCAAAATCCTATCTTTCCGTCACTATTACCCATCGTTCTTACCACAGATGAGTTCACTCATAATTATAATTTTACTTTTGGAGACTTCAACAATGATTACCACATGGATTTGGTCGCCTCAAAATCAATCAATTCCATAGATGACGGTATCCTATTGTATGAATTCAAAATGGACAAACGTGTTCCTCAAGTTCAGAAAGTGACAGCCGGAGACGGTTCGTTCGTGCGATGGATGTATCATGACATTTACGGGTTGTATTACAAGTATGCTTCCCATATCAGCATCCTGCCATACCAATACAACGTGGTGGAAAGTATGACCAACTCATTAGGGACAACTGCTCAAACAAATACGATTTGGTACTCTTTTGAGCGCCCGACATACAGTTTCAAACGTCAGCAGCGAATGGGCTTTTTGGCCACCTCTGTTACTGACGGGAACAGACATGCCACAGATTCACTGTTCTTTGAAATAATGACAGGAGAAAACCATTTGGTACAAGATCTGATAATGCCTGTGCGCCAGAAGTCCTACGTCTATGGACAGCTGTTCAGGTCTGTCGGATATATGCCGTTATGCTTGACATTTAGCAACAACCAAAGGAGATACCCCTTTGTTTGCCAAACAAATGATACTAATTGTTTAGACATGACAGTTACGAAAACTCTTGAACTGAGATTACCGTATGGTCGCAAAACCAATGAACAACAGACTGTTAAAAATGCAAACGACTTCTATCCCCAATTCACAACGCAGACGGATTACCATTATACAACACATGCGTTGTCCTCAGGAGGTGTTATAACAACGATAGACTCAATAAAGAGAAACTCAAGGATGAACAACTCCTCCATAAAATCTGTCCAAAAACAATATTTCACCTATAACAATCGTTATCTTCCAGAACAATTCACGATTGTTATGGATGGAGTAACTACTTCAAGGACAATTCAAAACTATGATGATTATGGAAATGGAAGATTGGTCACAGATTCCGGTGACAGCTGTTTGGCCAAATCCACGACCTTGTCGTTTGACAATACAGGCAGGTTTTGTGTTTATGAGAGTTCGGGTTCTTCCTTTAATATCAGCAGGACATTTTCACCCCAAAAGGGCCTTCTTCTCTCAGTTACTAATGAGAATGACCTGACAACCACCTATACATACGATGTTTTCGACAAGCTCACCGCCGTCCACCACCCTGATGGAAACACGGACACTATCCGATACGGATGGTACGTGTACGACGAAATACCTAATGCAAAATACTACTCCTTAACCCGTATGCCCGGAAAATCATTTGACACAGAGCGGTACTTTGATCTTTTGGGGCGGAACATCTGCACCCGTGAGAACGGCTTCTTCACGGACACTTGCTACGATATAAAAGGGAATGTTTATCGTGTTTCCGCACCTTATATTAGAGGCACCTCTGATGCGAACAAAATATGGCATACTTTCCAATATGACCAGTTTGGCAGAACCACCAGTGAGGTCGGCCCCTATTCCAATGTCTCCTATCAGTATGCCGGATATACCACAACGATTACAGACAACTTGAGACAAACCGCCTCAACACGTACAACAGATGCGGTGGGACGAGTCATCTCTGTGATGGATCCGGGTGGGACGATAACCTTCAATTACTCCCATGTTCTTCATGATGGCAGAACCGCCACGCAAACCAATGTCACGACTTGTGGACACACCTCCCAAATCATCGCTGACGCTTCGGGAAACCGTCTCCGTATTGTGGAGCCTAACGCTGGAACGGTGACATGCCGTTTCAATGCCCACAACCAACCCTTACAGCAAACAGATGCCAATGGCAACATTATTCGTTTCCAATATGATGAATGGGGACGGTTGACCAGAAAAACAAATATAACACCGTCTAATGCCATTTCTGAAGTTTTTCGATATACCTACGACCATTACAATTCTTCGAATCGAGGGAATGGAAAATTGTATCGTGTGTTGGGAAATGACACCCTCTGTGACCAATACTCCTACGACACCCTCTCCCGTCATGCTCAGCACATCCGCCATGTTGACGGTACATCTTATTCGGAAACCTACGCTTACAACACTTACGGGCAGCTCGCCACGCTGACCTATCCTGACGGTTTTGCCACCCGATTCACATATAACGGAAAGGGACAGCTCTCGCAAATTGACCAAGGCAGCAACAACAACCTGATTTTCCATGCCAAAAGTTACAATTTGTATGGACAGCCGCTGAAATGCCGGTTCGGCAACGGCACCGCCACAGAGTATGAGTACAATTCTGCCGGACTGCTGACCCGAATCAACACTGGGAAAATGGCCGGTTCAACACCTGTCAAACCTCCGTTAGTTCTCATGAACACCATGTCCCTGAACACTCTGAACACAGTGCCTGACGTAATCATTGACGATGAAATATACACCGTGGATTCTTCCATCCAGAATTTCCACTACACTTACGACAACAAAGGCCGGCTTGTGCAACGAGACCAAAAGAACAGCCAGTATGAGACGTTCCAGTACGACAACCTTGACCGGCTTGTTTCGTTCGCGCAAGGCACTTTCAACGGTGTCTCCCAGACCTTCAACACCGTGTATGACGCACAGGGCAACATCTTGAGCAATACCTTGGCGGGAACGTACAGCTACGACAGCAACAAACCTCACGCAGTAACGAAAGTGACTCCCACGACCAATTTCCCCAATGCCATCTCCGCTGATTCCTGCGAAACCGACTATAATGTCTTCAACCAACCCTCCCGAATCAGAGAGGGAGATGTGGAGATTCTGTTGGAGTACGGCCACGACGGACAGAGGGAGAAGGCTGTGTTCAAACGAAATGGTGTTGTGGAGCGCACCCGCTACTATATCAGCGCCAATTATGAGAAAGAGGTGGATGCCACTGGCGTGACCACCCACTACAACTATGTCTATTGTGCCACCGGCCTCGCCGCCATCTGCGTGCGCCGCAACGGTGTCGATAGCATGTATTATGTGCATCCCGACCGTCTTGGCAGCTACACCCATATCACCAACGCCAACAAACAAGTAATCCGCAACCTCCACTTCGACCCGTGGGGCAACGTGAAGACCGACACCGACTGGCGCACCTTCGACAGTACCACGTTGTCTGGCTTTTTGGCAGGAACTATCCGTTTTTCCCGGGGTTTCACCGGCCACGAGCACTACGCCGATCTGAAAATCATCAACATGAACGGACGGTTGTACGACCCGGTGATTGCCCGCTTCTTCTCCCCCGACAACTTCGTGCAGGCACCGGAGTGTACGCAGAGCTACAACCGGTATTCGTACTGTCTGAACAACCCGCTGCAATGGGTGGACCCGAGCGGGGAGTTGTTTGGGGATTATTTTGACCAGTACGGAAAATATTTAGGCTCTGATGGTATCGATGATGGAAATGTTTACATTATACTAAACAAAAATATATCATGGGTGTTGAATAATTGCTCTTATCAATCTGACGAGCATGGAGTCGTTTTTTTTGACAAGTATGCATCTAATTATGCCTCAAGACCATCTGAAATGTCCCTTTCAGAGGATGCAATCTTCAAAATAGTTGAACATTATAATTGTACGACTTTGCCATTGGAAAAAGGGGATAAAACAAAAGACGAATTACTGACAACACGAACTCTTGAGATAGATATTAATAACGATGGTAAAATAGATTTATACAAGCAGAAACTTTTATGTAATACGATGGCGTGGATTAATAACATTCTGTCTTTGGACAATTATTATAACATTAGAAGTTCCTATGACCATGAATCTCATCATATAGAAACTTTTATTGCTATGGGAGGTTCAGCCTATGTAGGAGTTTCTAATCCTGTTCGTGAAATCAATGCTATCAATTATCAGAAAAATCAAATAAATTACCAGAAGACATCAGAAGTGTTCAAGAAAGGTATTGATTTGTATTATTTGGAAATGTTGAAACAATTAAAATAGATTTAATATGAGAACAATAACTATTGTTTGGGCATTTATATTTTCAATGTTGTTTTCGTCAGCGTTTTCTCAAAACATCATTAAGATCAAAGAAATAATCTTCATAGACGAAGAATATGAATTAATCCGTGATTCATTTAGTACTACGTTAATAAAGAATGAGGATTTTTTGCGTTTAAATTACAGACACTTACTGTTTGACATAGAAATACCGAAGTCAGACAGCTACATTGACATTAACGTTTCTAATATGAAAGTGTGCATAGATTCTTCAGAATGTTCAATACCGTTGATTGATTGTGGTGTTTTTAATTATACAGATAGTTCGATACATGTTCATGCGTATTGTGTGTTCAAAGACAGTATGATTCCCGGAGGGCAAGATTTCATTCATGATGATGCTTATGAGAATTATAAAAAACTACATGATATTTTACAGCAATCTTTGAGAATCATCTACTCAACATCAGATAAGTCAGAACAATATGACTTGGAAATCCCACAATTAACAATAATATCCCCTCAACTTTCTTATGGCGAAAAGAATAATATCCGACATGAATTTTGCCCCTGTTCAACAGAAGAACGATGGAAATAGTACCCCAATCCAAGCCGATCATTCAACCTTTTTATATCGATACCGCTAAATCCATAATCCTGTCATGAAAAGAATAATCCTTCTCTACCTGATACTGCTGTCAACGTTATGTTACGCTCAACAGTCCTCATGCAACGACTCCATACCTGTGGTCAGAACCGTTCATGAGCTGACTAATTCAGACTCTAAAGAAGTAATCCTCAGAACGAATGATATTTGTTTCCTGTTTGTGTATCGGCATTTGGACACTTCCGACTATCAAACTCGCACTTTTTTAGATTCTATTGCAAGTTTTTTGTTGTCAAATAACGATATTGAAACCGTTGATGTTGACGTTCATCTGTCTCTTACAGAATGGGATGAGAGCTATTCCGTTAGTTTGTTATTGTATATGTACGAGGAAATCATATCCTATTTGGGGAACAGGGGTGTGGACACAACGTATGTGAAAGGAAGGCAATGCTATAATTATTGCCCCATAGTCAATTGCAACGAATTGTCAGGTGAGGAAAGAAGAAATTGCTTCGTCAACGATGATCCCAGACTGAATCATCGTGTTGAGTTTGTGATAAAAAGACGGGAATGATGAAATATTTTAATAACGAGAACTGTTCCGCGGGGACACACACCTTCGCCGCCATCTGCGTGCGACGCAACAATGTGGACAGCATGTACTATGTCCACCCCGACCGTTTGGGCAGCTACACGCACATCACCGACAGCAGCAGGCACGTGATACGTGCGTTGCACTTCGATCCGTGGGGTAATGTGAAAAACGATGCTAATTGGAAGATGTTCGATCCCACCACGCTGTCCGGCAGCTTGGCGGGAACTTTCCGCTTCTCCCGGGGCTTCACCGGCCACGAGCACTACGCCGACCTGAAGATCATCAACATGAAAGCACCGAGTAAGCGAGAACAAAAACAAGCTTGCTTGATTTTTGTCGAGCGTGAGGTGCTTCGAGACGAAGTCTCAACATACGGCCGCCTGTACGACCCCGTGATCGCCCGCTTCTTCTCCCCCGACAACTTCGTGCAAGCCCCGGAGTTCACGCAGAGCTACAACCGCTATTCGTACTGTCTGAACAACCCGTTGCAGTGGGTGGATCCGAGCGGGGAGGAGATGTTTACCCCATGGTATAGGGATATATTCGGTCACGTGCAATGGGCTGATTTTGGGGACCAGATACCTCTTAGCGGCACTTTCCTCGGATTCGAGGGCGTGTTCACCAGCGGCGATGAGATGCGCTACTACTATGCGGACGGAAGGGTATCGAATCTCAAGTTGCCGCAGGTGTTCATTGACAGGGGCAATCCGGCAGATTTCACTTTCTCGTTCTCCTCCCTCCCCATGCGCGGCGCGGGCTTCTACCGGATTGGTGACCCTTCGGAACAGATGAGCAGTTTTTCTACCAACTTCCAGCAAAAGGCGCCCATCAATCCGGGGTATATCAACGGGTTGAACGCGTATGGGGTGGCCAACGGAGCCAAGACCAATTTGATTGAGGCGGCGGTGAGGTACAATTTTTCTGACAACCAAATGTGGCATCAATTTAGAGGGTTGGATAAAGCAGAACGGGCTTTAAGATATGAAAAAGCACTGGGAAAAACGGTGGGTGGTTATTTGAAAATAGCATCAAAAACAAATGTGATAGTTGGTGCCGCTTCTGCTTCAATAAGTCTTTATAATGGCTATGCTTATTGTAGAAATGGCGGGCAAGATTGGCAAGTTTATGCCAAAATCGGATTGGATATAGCAATGACGGGCATTGGTTTCCTTGGCCCAGTTGGTTTTGCCATTAGTTCGACATATTTTATTATAGATGTTTCAACTAGTGGATTTGGTGGTTTTGGAAAAATACGATAACAATCAAAATTTTCAACTATTATGAAAAAACTACTTTTTAAGATTTATTGTTGGTTTGACTGGTTTGATATCGGGACATACTCGTCACCACCTTGGAGTACTTTAATGCTAATTGGAAATATTATTCAATCTGTCATCCTTTTGTTTTGCTTTTTATATGTTTTGATAATTAAACCAAGCAAAGAAGAGTTCTTTAGCCTAATTATAGAGAAAATAGTTTTTATTGCATGGCTGTTGTTTGTTTGGATAATGCCAATAGTTACAAGTGTTATCATGAAAACACAAATGCCTTACAATGAGATGATACAATCCGCTGAATTTAGAGTGAATGAACAAAAAATGCAAGACACTTGGGGAAAGAAACCCTTTTTTCGATTACTGTTATACTTTATGTTATTAGTGTCACCGTATCTATTGGGGCTGTTATTAATTGTCTTTCATGCGTTATTTGTGAGTTAATGAACGATTCTGTTAAAAACAAAGACCTTTTTTATTTAGTGCATCCCGACCGTTTGGGCAGCTACACCCATATCACCAACGCCAACAAACAAGTAATCCGCAACCTCCACTTCGATCCGTGGGGCAACGTGAAATCAGACACCAACTGGCTCACTTTCGATTCCACCACGCTGTCCGGCAACTTGGCGGGAACTTTCCGTTTCTCCCGAGGCTTCACCGGGCACGAACATTACGCCGACCTGAAGATCATCAACATGAACGGCCGCTTGTACGACCCCGTGATCGCCCGCTTCTTCTCCCCCGACAACTTCGTGCAGGCGCCGGAGTTCACGCAGAGCTACAACCGGTATTCGTACTGTCTGAACAATCCGTTGCAATATACGGACCCAAGCGGGGAGGAGATGTTTACCCCATGGTATAGGGATATATTCGGTCACGTGCAATGGGCTGATTTTGGGGACCAGATACCTCTTAGCGGCACTTTCCTCGGATTCGAGGGCGTGTTCACCAGCGGCGATGAGATGCGCTACTACTATGCGGACGGAAGGGTATCGAATCTCAAGTTGCCGCAGGTGATAATACATATGGGAGCAGAAGCCACTCCAACAGAAACCTATATTGCGATAAGTTCTTATAGCACGAATCCTTATCCCGACTTTATAGATGTTGGATTATTATTGCTTGAGTCAGGGGCAACGACAACCTCTGAAAATTTTAAAGTGACTGGCATCAAGTATTACGATGAGACAAAAGGTTTATGGCTTGGAAAAGATGGTCAATACAGACCTATGAATGTTAATGGAAATAGAACCATAGGTGGCAAATTGAAATACGCGAAAGCCACGAGAGACTTATATTTTGTTAAATCAAATTATATGCGATTGTCGGGATATGGATTGTCTGAACTCGATGCTCTTTTGTCAATTACCAATGTCTCAAGGAATAACTCATTAGCAGAAAACATACCTTATTTAATGGATGCTTCAATGGACATTGTTGGAGCCGCAGGAACTTTAGGTATGTTTTTGTCTTTACATTACACAATTGAAATTAAAAATTATCCGATTATGCAACAGGAGATACGCCGTCAGCATCGTGACAGGAACAAAATGATAAGAAGAGGTTATATCCCCATCGGATATCCGGGAATGCCGTTTAAATAAATACTTGAGTGATGTATCGATTTTGGGAATATTGCTTTTATAGGGTTGCCGACTCGAAAATGCTTCAAGAACTTGTTTCAAATGTGTTTTCATCAGTATCATCGTGTGGCTATATCTCATTGGTTCAGATTATGAATTTATGCACAATACTGAATTTATTGTCGATGCCACGCTGGTTGTTATGTATAATTGCTGTTTCAGCATATTTTATTATTCTGTTTTGTAATTTTTATGTCTTGAATGACAAAAAATACAAGGAACTCAAAGCAAAATATGAAGATGAAACTCACAGAGCACTTAAGGGATTTGGAGTGATAATGTATATGCTGATATCTTATATTTTGTTCATACTGTCGTTTTTTATGTAAATGATCATCGTGTTCCCCAATTTCCATGCAGCATTGTAACCCTAATTTTCGTATTTTTGTGACCTGAAAAAGTATGAACCGTCACCGACCATATTGTCACCGACCTGCGGGAAAACCCGATGAGGTTATACGTGCAGATACGCGAGATCCGCGGATATTTATATCCTCCGCCACCGGCCTCGCCGCCATCTGCGTGCGCCGCAACGGCGAGATGCGCTACTACTATGCGGACGGAAGGGTATCGAATCTCAAGTTGCCGCAGGTG
>CAMJXE010000019.1 GCA_946409645.1 uncultured Bacteroidales bacterium | reverse complement strand
ATGAAAACACCAAAGCCTATATGCTTGAGGTAGAGTTTCCGGAGAATCTGGTTACCACATACGGTAAGGAGTTGACTTTCAGCCAGGAAATGACAGGTACGGCAGAAATCATCACAGAAGACCTAAGGCTGTTGGACAAGTTCATCAATCCGATTAGGGCGGTGATAAAGAAATGATGATATGTAAAGCTAACTGTCAACTATCCTCGTTATCCTCCGCGCCACCTCCTCCGGGTGGTCCACCAACAGCTGTCCGTGGTTCATCTTGTCAAAGATCTCCACATGGACACCGGGACTTATTGACAATAGATGCTTAACCTGCGGCTTCGCAACGAAGGCTTCCTTGGTGCCGTACCAATAGTGGATGTCGGGGCCGGCGATGGATTCCAACTTGTTGGTATAGACGGATTTGTATCCTTCTCGCACGGCACGGGTCCTGTCTGAAGGGAACACCTTCTTCACCTCGTCTAAAAGCACGTCGAAGTAGTGCGAATGGAACAGCCACCGCCAAAATCCGGTCCAGTGGTAGCAGGTCCAGACATTAAGGGCTTGGTAGTAGCGCAGCGGTCCCACGCTCCATTTCGGCAACGGCAGCAGCGGCGCAGCGTCCATAATGGCATGGCTGATGGCGATTTCGTTGCGCTCCATCATCCGAGAGAGAATCTTGCCGCCTAACGACAGACCGTAGGCCACGTCTAACGCCCCGCCGAAATGCTCTTGAATGTAACGGTTGACTTGTGCCGCCTGGTCATCGACGGAGGTGAATCGCGAGGGCTTGCCGAGCAGGAATCCATCAATATCTGCCGTGACAATACGGAAGTCCTCCTTCAGTAATGCCACCAAAGGAAGGAAAATCTCGTGCGACACTCCCAATCCGGGTAGCAGCAGGAGGGTCGGTTTTGTAGGGTTTCCGCAGGTGTGAAATTCCATAGCTCAACAGTATTTTCGTGACGGCAAAAATACGTTTTTTTTCTCCCTGCAAATTATAATTTCATCCTCTAATCATCATATAATCTTATTCTCCAATCATCATAAAAAAAGTGTACCTTTGCGCCCTCAAAAAATCGGGCAGAAAAGTATATGAAACCTTGGCAAATTGCGTTATTTATCATTTTGATAATCACCTGTTTAGGAATTATCAGCTTTTTCTTTCCCGAGGATGGTGTCACGCTGGCCAAGCACACGATTAACTTCCCCTCTATCGAAAATGTGCTGGCCGATCCCGATGCCGACCTTCCAGACCTGCCCGGCGACAGCCTTTCACGCGACAAACGCATCCCCAAACCTACTCTCTTTAATCGCAAAAAACGCGAGGCAATTATCGCGGAGATCGCCAAGGAGGATTCCATCAAGCAAAAACGCATAGAGGAACAAATAGATACGCTCGAACATTTCAAGACCACCCTCGCTTCAGAAGGCCATTTCTACTTGCCTGATGGCGATGTCACCTATTTTGACAATTTTTTTGAGAAAGCTGCCGCTGCAAAGGGAAAAGGCGAGGTGTTGCGCGTGTTGCACTACGGTGACTCGCAGATTGAAATGGACCGCATTTCGGGTAATCTGCGCGCCTACTTCCAGTCGAAGTTCGGCGGTGGAGGTCCAGGCTTACTACCTGCTGTTCAAACCGTTGCCTCCTACGCGGTGAGCCAGTCGGCCTCCGGCCCTTTCACTCTCTATTCGACCTACGGTGACGGAGCGCGGGCAAAGGGGAACTACGGCCACATGCTCAAATGCTACCGACTGACCGGCAGCGGCACCTTCACCGCCAACGCCACCTCCAACAAACGCACCGACAGTCGCGTGAAACGGTTCTCCCGCGTCACACTGCTCTATAACGACCACGACGGCAAGTTCCGCGCCACCCTCAGCGACCTCAAACACGGTTACGACTCCGCTTGCACGAGTGAAGGTGCTGGCATCCACGCATTCCGCTGGCAGACAGATTCTTCCACTGCCTCGTTGCGTATCAACATGCAAGGCACCGCCGATATCTACGGCATCATGATCGACAACGGCCCGGGTGTGAGCGTCGATAACATCCCGCTGCGAAGCTCCTCCGGCAACCAGTTCACCCTCGTCACCGACACCATCCTGCGCAAGTGTTACCAACTCTCCAACGTCGGCATGATCATCATGCAGTTCGGTGGCAACACGGTGCCGTCGGTCTATAGCACCAAGTCCATCAACGACTATTGCGCCCAAATGCAGAAGCAGATACGCCGCGTGAAGAACGTGTGCCCTAACGCCACTATCTTCTTCATCGGTCCTTCCGACATGAGCCACTCCTATAGCGGCACCCTTCAGACTTACAAATTCTTACCCGCCATGATTGACAGCTTGCGCAATATGTGCCTGCGTAACCATGTGGCTTACTGGGATTTGTATGAGGTGATGGGCGGGCGTAACGCCATGGTGGCGTGGGTAAAGAAGGGCTGGGCGGGTCCCGACTACGTACACTTCACCCCCACGGGTGCGAATTACGTGGGCAAGACGCTGTCCGAGAATTTCGCGACCTTGTATGAACTCTACCTCACCCGCCGAAAGATGGGTGAACAACAATTCGACAATCTATGGGAGGCCGCCGAAAACTGATACTTATCCCATTGATATTCTGTGTAATGCAATCGTTTGCGCAGACGGACGAAACCACCGACAGCGTGGCGTTAGAGATGCAGTCGGACACCTCTGCCGTGTGGGTGCTTCCCGAATTGTTTTCTGACTACGATTCCACGTTTTCCTTCATTCAATTCAACGACGACACGCTCTATTGGGGCAAAGACAGCATGAAACTGGTGCGTTTTTACCAAAAATGGAACGATGTCATCCAAAACAAGCGGGGAAACGTCCATATTATGCACATCGGCGGCTCGCACGTGCAGGCGGGCACGATGTCGCACCGCATCCGCAAGCATGTGTTGGCGGAATACGGTGCCGAACCTGCCGACCGGGGACTGATCTTTCCATACTCGGCGGCCAACGCCTGCAACAATCCCCGCGACTACAAAATCACCCGCTCGGATGTTTTCTCGCTGATTCGCAACGTCTATAAGGAGTATCCGTCCCCGTTGGGCATGTCGGGCATTTCAGTCTATTGTGCGCAGTCTGTGCAGTCCATCAAATTCACGATGAACGAGCCGGACTACGATTTCGCCACCGACACGCTCGTCCTCTTCGGACGCTCCAACGGCCACTATGTCGATCCGATTCTGAAATACGACACTATTTGGCGTTTCCCTGACGAAAGCGACTTGGAGAATGAGCGCTACTACTTCTACCTCGACCGTCCATTGCAGGAGTTCACCTTCTACTTCCCCTGCGGCGCTGTGGACACGTTTTTTGTGAACGGGCTGTGGCTGAAAAACGGCAAACCAGGTGTAACGTTCACGTCCATAGGCGTTAACGGCGCGGCGGTGCCCTCTTATTTGCGTTGTAAGAATTTCACCCGTGACATGAAGGCCTTCCCTCCCGACTTGGTGATTTTCGGCATCGGTGTGAACGACGCTTTTGGCAACGACTTTGACTCTACCGTATTCAAAAACAACTATTTACAACTTATCCGTCGCATTCGCGAGGCCAATCCCGAATGCGCGTTTATCTTCCTGTCGAACAACGACACTTGGAAGAAGGCAAGACGGGGACGTTACACGGTGAACCAGACCGGTCCGCAGGTAAGCGAGACGATGAAGCGCTTGGCCGACCTCACGGGCGGTGCCTGCTGGGACCAGTTCGAAGTAATGGGCGGACTCGGCTCCATGGCCAAATGGCAGGCCAAAGGATTGGCGCAGAAAGACCGCGTCCACTTCACCGTGAATGGCTACAACCTCATCGGCGACCTCTTCTGGCACGCTTTTGTTCAACCACTTAAAAACCTGCAACCATGACTTGGGAGAATATTTCACAATTCTTGATCAACCTGTTCTCGTTCGACGAGACACATCCGTTGCTGTTCACCCAGTTCAACTTCTGGGCTTTCTTTGCCATCGTGTTCGCCCTCTTTGCGCTACTCCATCGCAAAAGGCTGTTGCGCAACACGTTCCTCTTCTTCGTCAGCTTGCTTTTCTACTATAAAACCTCCGGACTTTTCGTTCTTATCTTGCTGTTTGACACCTTCTTAGACTACTTTCTCGGCATCTTCATGGACAAATCGCAGCGCAACGGTCTGCGCAAGACATTCATGATTTCCGGTGTGGTCATTAACTTGCTGGTACTCTTCTACTTTAAGTACGCCTACTTCTGCACCGATGCCTATAACACCATCGTGGGTAGCGAACATGAGGTCATCAATTGGCTTGCGCAGTGGGCCAACGAGTGGTCGGGAACCGACTACTTCGATGCCTCCAAGATTCTGCTTCCCGTGGGTATTTCGTTCTATACCTTCCAGAATATCAGCTACTTGGTGGATGTTTATAAACGAAAAATCGCGCACGTCTCCAATATTCTCGATTTCGGGTTTTACGTGTCGTTCTTCCCACAGTTGGTGGCAGGCCCTATCGTTCGCGCCGACCAGTTCGTGCCGCAGCTCTACAAGAAGTTCTTCCTCACCCGCCGTCAGTTCGGCATAGCCGTCTTTTGGATCCTCAACGGATTGGCCAAGAAGCTGATTATGAGCGACTATTTGGCGGTCAACTTCGTGGACAGGGTCTTCAACAACCCCTCTTTGTTCACTGCTTTCGAGAACCTGTCGGCCCTGTTCGTCTATTCGTTGCAGGTCTATGCCGACTTCTCGGGCTACACTGACATCGCCATCGGCGTGGCCATGCTGATGGGCTTCTACCTGCCGAAGAACTTCAACTCGCCGTACAAGGCCACCAGCCCGGGCAACTTCTGGAAACGGTGGCACATTTCCCTTTCCAACTGGCTGAAAGACTACCTCTACATCCCGCTCGGCGGCAACCGCAACGCCACTTTCGGCACCTATTTCTGCATCTCGCTCATCGCGGGAGTCATCATCCTGCTCACCAAGAGCGCGGTGGTGACCAGCATCATCGGCGGTATCGCTTTGGCGTTTATTGTCGCTTCGTTGGTCAGCAAGAAGGCCCGTTTGAAGATTAGCACCAACCTCAACATGATGAATACCATGCTGTTAGGCGGTCTATGGCACGGAGCGTCTTGGAATTTCATGATTTGGGGCGGCCTGAACGGCATCGGCATTTTGTCGTACAAGATTTGGCGGCACTGCAACATGCTCGTGCGCAGTACCATCTCCACGGCATTTTTTGTCACATTCTTGATCACCAATCATTTGTGGCCTCATCCCGCGTTGATGATCGGTGTGGTGTGGACGGGTGTCTGGTTCGCAGGCACGCTCATCAAGACGGTCTTCACGCTCGTCAAACCCGAAAAGACGGTGGAATGGCTCGACAAAACATGGGGCATTTTCCAAACCTTCGTCTTCATCAGCTTCACGCGGTTGTTCTTCCGTTCCGGATCCAACCTCGATCCGGCCATCGCCAATGAAACGGCGTGGGAAACCGCGAAAGCGATGGTCAACAGCATCGGCGGGCAGTGGAACGTCGCGGCCATTCCCGACATCGTAGCCAACTACCGCGGTGTCTTCATCATGTTCGTGTTGGGCATGATTATCCATTGGTTACCAGACCGTTGGAAACGCTGGTACCGTATTAACTTCGCCATGCTTCCGCTTTGGCTGATGGGACTCATCGTGGTCGCGGTCGTCTTCGTGCTCTATCAGTTCGTCACCGCCGACCTGCAGCCGTTTATCTACTTCCAGTTTTAGGAGCCGGCGCTTCCGGGCGTCGCAGTAACCGACGCTTCCGAGTGTCGCCACGTCTGTCGGCATCGTTCACTCTCCCAGAGCTCGCTGTCGTTCACTCTGGGAGGGTGAGCGTAGCGAGCCCTGGGACCCGAATACGGAATGAAATGACGTATGAATCGATGAATGTAATGAATCGAGAATCGAATCGATGAACGGTCATCGAGTGCCCTCCTAAATCCCAAACGCCTCGCGATGCCATAAGACGTAGCGACAGGCCTTCGTAAAGAGGCTGAATTTCGAGAAACTACGATCCTACATGAGGGTTGTGACGATAATCTGTTTCATAACAGTTCGATTATTTTTAAGATGCAAAAATACATCTTTTGATATTGTCATATTCGAAGGATGCAAAAAATACAAAAATTTGCCGTTGATTGAACAAAATCATTATTTCGCGCACTATTTAAAAAAATGTATTTTTGCATTTTCAAAGAAGTTTATGTAACCTTAATTAATTACATATTATTCATAAAAAAAATTACAAAAAAAATGAAAAAGTTCTTATCTATCGCAGTAATCTGCTGCGTTGTGGCCATGAGTGGCATTTTCTCCTCTTGCACTCCCAGAGAAGATGGTGACTGGCTATTCTCTGTTAAGCTTGACCCAAGCACTCCAGATGGTATCGCCAACAACTACGCCTTCTTCTTTGAGAAAGTTGTCATCGACAACATGAAGGCAAGTGCTGACAGTTACACGGAAAGCTCTCGCATCTATGTGTTCAGAGGCGAGAAAAAAGAGGTCCGCAAGAGAGCTGAGACTGCTTTCAACAAAGCCATGGATGCTGTTGAAGCTGCCAGAGCAGATCATCCCGGTGTTCTTATGGGCGGCACCAAAATTAACTTAATCCTCGCGAACCGCGACACCAACGCGGATGAGATTATCTTAACCCGCACCCTGAAAGAGGATTAATCCTGCTTTTACCGTAGAAATCTTAGAGAACTATGAAGAAACTTCTGTTTATCCTGACAATAGTGTTCGTGGGAGGTTTGATAGCTGCTTCTTGCAACCGCGAGAACGGCGAAAATGGAGGCAGTGGTACCAGCGGCAAAAAAATCACCGTCCAATACCAGATGAAGGATTCCTTCACGCAAAATGGCCAGTCGCTACCCATTACCCCTTGCTTCCACTACAACCTCAAATATATTGACGCTATGGGTAAAACTGTGGAAGTGAACAACGTCTCCGCACCCTGGACCCTTCCCGCTTTCGAAGTCAAGGCTCCGTTCACCGCCAAAATCGAGGGAACAATCGTCTATAACGAGTCTGAACTCCCGGAAACGGGTGTCATTGTTATCGGTGCTGTTCCGAACATCCACTACACTGAGAACGGTGTGGTGAAGGACCTCGGCCTCAACAATGCACCTGTCGGCCAATTCAGTTCGAAGGAGCAATTCCTCTCTTTCATCGCCACGCATCCGGAACGCCTGACATTCACGCTGGAACACACCTTCTAATCCAAGGTTGTACGATTATATACTCTCAAAGAGACGCACATCTATGCGTCTCTTTTTTTTATTTAACCCAATAGGTAGCAAAGAATTGGAACAATGACCCAATAAAAAAACGCCCGCAATGTTGCAGGCGTTTGTTCAGGTCAATTGTTAAAGATTATGCGTTAGTTCCGTCACGATGGAACACCAGCGGGAAGTTGATGACAGCGTCGTTCTCATCCGTGAACTGGAAGTTGATGGTGATTGTGTCGTCGTTGTCGCTGTAGGTGAAATTAATCTGATAGTCGATGGGGTCGCCGTTCTCGTCAGTGCCGACAGCGGTCAGGGTACCGGTGTGGGTGGCGCCGTCATAGACGTATGCAAGATCCATTTGGGAAATCTCTTCCATCGTGTATTCGCCGTTCACCTCCAATGCGTTGAGGACAACCACATTGTCGCTGAAAGTGATGTGCGCATACTGGTTGTCGAAGTTCATCTGGATGCTCATGGCCTCGGCGTTGAGGTCGTTAGAGTCACTGCAAACAATACCGCTGAGGTCAACACCCATGCCTGTGAGCAGGTCGTTGAGAGTAAGGGATGCGGTCCAGTCAGTGCCGATAAGGTCGGAAGTGACAGCCACTCTGGGAGTGTTCGCAGGATTATCACCATTTCCGTTAGGGGTGATAGGGTCTTTCTGACAAGAAGCCATGCAGAACGTGATGGCGATGAGCGCGATTGCAAAAATGTTTTTCTTCATACTTTTAATTTTTAATTTGATTGATTATTAAATAAGTTTAATTGTTTCTACTGAAAGAATCTGTTGTAAGAACGTAACGAGAAAGTGAAAAACTACATCCAAGAAATTTTTTTTTTATTGTCGGTCAAATTCCAATTGATAGAGGAAGTCGCCATCCTCGGTCCCGAAGTCGGGACGGGAAAGCACCAAGGTGTTGGCGGAGATCCAGTTGATGTCCCAACATCCACCGCCATTCGGGAGCAATTCGCTGCAGAGTTTGCCGTCGTCCGAGAGACTCCAAGTGGAATTATCGGTGTAGGATGTCCCGTCAATATTGTTGACTGTCAAAGACATCGTTCCGTCTTCATAGAAATTATAGAACATGGATCCGCCATTGAAATCAGGGATCAAGGTTTCCCCCTCTTGTAACTGTCCGTCGGCATCCATCGGCTTAATTACCAGACGACTGAAATGCCATTCTCCAACAATATTCGCCATGGTGGCTGCCGGAGGTGCCGAGGCGTAGGCCACACCGTTCCATGTCCCGTTACTGTAAGTGACCACGACGGTGCGTCCCTCTTTCTCCATCTCTTTCATCCAGGACTTCATTTCATCTTGGTTGGACGTGCTGAACGTCTTGGAAGCCTTGGTACCGTAAGACAGCTTGTTTGGGTGATAAATGCTTGGCTTCATATTGTAGAAGGTTACCTCGCTGCCCTGTTTTGCCTGATTGCAGAGCACGTCCAACAGAGCATCCCATTCGCCCTCCGTCGCCAGCGACTGCCGGCTTTCGTTTTGTCCGACCTTATAAACGATAACCCGCTCTTTAGGAGTATTGTCGACCCCAGGAGCAGGTTTTTTGTTCGGATCATCGCAGGCCACAAAGGCAAGCACCAGCACCGTCATCAGTACGGTGAATCTCAATGTCGTTTTCATAAACTCTATCTTTTTCATTTCTCTTTCATATTATTTAATTGATAATCCAAAAGGGCGTCATATTGCGCCTCCGTATCGAGGCGGTAGAAGCCCACAGTGCGGCGACCGTGCGAGGCCACCACGCGCAGCAGCGGTTTGCCGCTCCACTTTGTGCGCTTGGCAGGCTGCGCCAGTTCACCGAGCCAGCTGACGGAACCTTCCTCGCCGCGGATGTCGAGCTCTTTCTTGAGCTGCTCCCACGCCGCATCATTGTCCGCCACCACGAGCACCACATCGACACGCACTTTGTCGCTGAGTTTAAAACCCTTTACTTGCGCCACAGTGAGATTCTGACGTGATGCGTATTGCTTGTACAGTGCGCTTTGCGACATGGCTGCCAACGGGAGCAGCATCAACAATATGATTAACAGTTTTTTCATTATTCCATCAACATTTCTGCGGCCAGGTCAGCCCATTGTGCATCAGCGGTGCCGACACGGTTGCAATACACTTTCTCATACGTTCGGATTTGGCGTTGCTGTATGGTAAACAGCGACACGGCCACAGCCAGCACGACCACAAAAGATGTTACCACGGTGACGATGCGGTTCTGTTTCCTTCGCCAGGCAGGGTATTCCTTTGCCAGCCGTTGGCTATAGCTCTCGGCCTCAGCCCGTTGCCATAATTCGTCAAATTCGTTTTCTGTCATATAGCCATTGATTTTCTTAATTTCTCTTTGATTCTTACCAATCGTACGCTCACATTTTTTTCTGTCATTCCCACTTGCTCGCCAATCTCCTTGTAATCGTAGCCCTCTAATTGCAAGCGTACGATGGAACGGTCAGGCTCGTTCAGCAGTGCAATCCGCTCATGCAGTTCCCTAAGTAGGCTGCGGTCTTCTTCTACGGCTTCGTAATTCTCCGGGAGCTTCTCTGTCTCCTTCACGCGTCGCAGGCAGTCAATCACAGCATTGCGTCCAATCTTCCAGATTAACGCCGCTTGAGGAATCCCTGACAAAGAGAGTAGCCGCTCGTGGTCGCGCCACAATGCCACTGTGGCCTCCTGCAACAGGTCATCTATTTCCAGCCCCCGGCGGACATAATGCCGACAGAGCGAAAACAGCAACCCCCGATGTCGGTGGAGCATAGCCTCGAATGGATCTTTCGGTCTCACATACATAATAACGAAGAAAATTACCTTTTTACTACATTGGGGTTAAAAAAAAAAATCAAATAGTTTTCAACAACATCTTACCTCTCACGACACAGGTCTCACATCTGAAAAAAAATTACCTTTGCCGCCTAAATCCAAAAACGATGAGATCATTCGGAAGTGACAACCATTCGGGAGTGCATCCCGCTATATTAGAGGCAATTGCCGCGTGCAATGCCGACCATGAAATCGCTTACGGCGACGACACATGCACCGCCCGTGTGCGGGATATTTTCAAGGAACAGTTCGGTCCTGAAGCAGAGGTGTTCCCCGTCTTCAACGGCACGGGTGCCAACGTGGTGGCCCAGCGCGCCTGTGTGCGGTCGTTCAACAGCATCCTCTGCGCCGAAACCGCCCACATAGCCGTCGATGAGTGCGGCGCGCCCGCCTTCATGACCGGCGCCTCATTGGTGACCATCCCCACGCCCGACGGCAAGCTGACGCCGGAGCTCATCCGCCCGCACCTCACCAACTGGGGCTTCGAACACCACTCGCAACCCAAGTCCGTCTATATCTCGCAGTGCTCGGAACTCGGCACAGTCTATACCTGCGATGAGATCCGCGCCATCGCCGACCTCATCCACCCGCACGGCATGTACCTGCATGTGGATGGTGCACGTATTGCCAACGCCGCCGTCACCCTCGGTAAAACCTTCAAGGAAATGACCACCGACTGTGGCGTCGATATTGTCAGCTTCGGGGGCACCAAGAACGGGATGCTGATGGGCGAAACGGTCGTGGTGCTGAATCCCGAGCTGGTGCCCGAGCTCAAGTACCACCGCAAGCAGTGTGCCCAGCTCAGCTCCAAGATGCGATACCTCAGCGCCCAATTCATCGCCTACTTCGAGAACGACCTATGGAAGAAGAATGCCACCCACGCCAACGCGCAGGCACAAAAGCTCCGTCTGCGCATCACCTCAGTCCTCAGCGACGTTTTCACCCAGCGCACCGACTGTAACATCCTGCTGCTCAAGCTCCCGCGCCCTGTCGCCGACCGCCTCGCGAAGACCACCTTCTTCTACTACTGGAACGAGGCCGAGGATGAAATCAGGCTCGTGACATCGTGGGATACGACGGAGGAGGATATAGAGAGTGTGGTGGAGGCGTTGAGAAGATGATGGGATGATGCGATGATGCGATGATGCGATGATGAAGCAACGTATATATATTATTGTAATTTTTTTCGCTTTTGCGTTTTGTTTGCAGGCGCAGCGCGATTCATTAGCCTTCGTGAACGGCCCCTGGCAGACCGACACGCTCGACGGGATAGTACTGAAGCAGTGCCGGTTCGAGGGACAGCGGCTGTTCGCCTCGAACCAGCAGATTTTCGTATTGGAAATCCCTGATACGGCGCACTATACGCTGCGGTTTGCACATGAGCCGCGCCGCACGAAGACCTCCGATATGGCGCAGAAACACAGCGCGGTGGCAGCGGTCAACGGCTCCTTCTTCGACATGGACAAGCACTTCCCGATTTGCTATCTGCGTATCGACAGCGTGAGCATTGGCGAGAACACCCCCGGCAAGGACACCGTGAACCGCAAATACTATCAATACGGCACGCTCTGCCTCCTTGACGACAGCGTCTTCATCCTCAAAACCGACTCGTCGCGGCATTGGGAGGAGGCGCTCCCCTACCCCGACATCATGACCGCCGGTCCGTTGCTCATCTGGCACGACACGCTGCAGTATATGCGCGATGACCGCACCTTCGTGACGCAGCGTCACAACCGCACTGCCGTGGGTATTCGCGACGACGGCACGGTGTTGCTGCTCGTGGCCGACGGCCGTCACAAGCAGGCTGAAGGTCTGTCACTCACGGAGTTACAACAGATTTTCCGCTGGCTCGCCTGCCGTGATGCCCTAAACCTCGACGGAGGCGGATCCACCACCTTGTTTCTGAACATCGGCGATTATCACAGTGTTGTCAACTGTCCCTCCGACAACGGTCGATTCGACCACGACGGCGAGCGCGGAGTGTCGAACGCAGTATTGATTATGAAAAATGCAGAATAAAAGCCAACCGTCATAGTCTAAGTTTATGTTTAAGTCTAAGTTTAATTTTTTTAGTATTTTTGCCCCATCATTTTAATATTCACCTAAATCAATTACTATGAACATTATTTTATTCCTTCTTATTGGAGCTGTGGCTGGCTGGTTGGCTGGCAAATTGATGAAGGGCGGCGGCTTCGGCCTTGTTGTCAACATTATCGTCGGCGTAATTGGCGGATTCCTCGGCGGCTGGCTGATGAGCCTGGTCGGCATTGAGAAAGGCGGCCTCGTGTGGGAGATCATCACCTCCGTCATCGGTGCCTGCCTGCTGATTTTCGTCCTATCCTTGATTAAGCGGAAATAGCACGCCGTAATACCCCCCCCGTACATTATTTCGAACAAGGACGCACCATTCCGGCGCCGACAATAGGAGGTGCCGGAATCTTGAACGTTTCCACGTTTATTTTTGGTCATTGAGGAACCGCATCACCTCCACAATCTGCGGTTCCTCGTATTCTTTGGAAAGTTCAGCGAGGATTTGTTTTGGGGTACAACCTTTTTGTTGCAAGGCTTTTACATCTTTGGAAATCCGTTCAAAATCTTTGTTCTTCACACGGTGGATATGGTGCCTTCGACAGACATCGCATTCCCCGCACGGCGAACTGGTCCATTCCCCGAAATACTGTAGCAGCAGCTGGCTGCGGCACACATTGTCGGTTTTGACATAGTTTTCCACTGCATCAAGCCGTTCTGCGGCCTTCTCCTTGCGAAAATCGTAGATTTTCTTGTCGAAATAGAGATACTTTTCGTCAATTCTGTCTTTCATAAAGACTATCAGCGGGATGTTGCTTTGCGGTTGGTAGGAGAGTACTTTCTCCGAACGTAGCTGCTTAAGTTGCTCGACGACAGATTCTTCTGTCGTGTTCAATCGGTTAGCTAACAAACGTTCGTCAATATTGGTGAATTGGGAGAACACTCCTGTATAGGAACGCAGAATGGTGGTGATAATCGGTTCGTATTCAGGTTTTTCCTGATAGTATTTGAGCAGTTGGTCGCCGTTGAACCGAAGCTGCAGCTCGGATTTTTCTCGCAGGTGTTCGGATACGAGAACCATCCCGATGTTGTTGAGCAGTTTCAGGGCGTTGAAATACTGTGTGGCGTTCATCTTGACGGACTGTGCGTGCTCCTCCATGGAAAAAGGGAAAACTTTGCCCTCGCCGGTGCCGATTTCGATGTGGTGCGACTGGCACAATTCGCGATAGACCTCGCGCACGCGGTCGAGCTCGGGAAAGGTGAAGGTGAAGTTGCGCTTGAGCTGCGCCACGTCGTAATTGTCGTAGAGCAGGATAGCCACAGCAGGCTTCTCGTCGCGGCCCACGCGTCCCGCCTCTTGGAAGTAGGCCTCCAACGTGTCGGGAAGGTCGATGTGCACGACAAAACGCACGTCGGGTTTGTCAATGCCCATGCCGAAGGCATTGGTGGAGACCATCACGCGGGTCTCGCCGCTCATCCAACTCTGCTGTTTGCGGTCACGATCGCGAGGCTCCAGCCCAGCATGGTAGTAGTCGGCGGAAATGCCGTTGTTCCTCAGAAACTCAGCCGTTTCAGCCGTCTTTTTGCGGTTGCGCACATATACGATTCCCGAACCGGGATAGCGGTTCATGATACGCAACATCCGGCTGTTCTTGTCCTCTTCATAGACGACAAAATAGGTCAGATTTGCCCGTTTGAAGCTCTTTTGGAAGACATTTTCGGTTTTGAATTCCAGTCGCAATTGGATGTCCTTGACCACTTCGGGCGTGGCGGTGGCGGTGAGGGCCAATACCGGCGCTTGCGGGAAAATCTTGCGGATTTGCGCAATTTCCAAATAGGGAGGACGGAAATCGTAGCCCCACTGCGAGATACAGTGCGCCTCATCAACGGCAATCATCGAGACGGGCATCCGCTCGAAATTAGCTTTAAAATTCTCCGTCTGAAGACGTTCCGGGGAAATGTATAAAAAACGGTATTCGGGATCGAACAGGCAATTGTCGATGGTGGCCTGTATCTCACTCTGCCGCATTCCTGAGTATATAGCCCCGGCTTTGATATGTCGGGCACGAAGATGTTCCACTTGGTCCTTCATCAACGCTATGAGAGGGGAAACCACGATGCAAAGACCGCCTTTCACCAACGCAGGTACCTGAAAACAGATGGACTTACCGCCTCCCGTGGGCAGCAACGCCAAGGTGTCGTGCCCCTCCAATACTGACAGGATGATATCCTCCTGCAATGGACGAAACTGGTCATATCCCCAATACTGTTTGAGAACGGTGTGCGCTTTCTGTCTAAAATCATTCATCGTTTTCATCGTTTTTCATCACGGGGGCTTACACTGCCCGCCTGTATTCTGTCAGCCTTTCAGGCTTCCCATCCTCTTATCCTCTCTTATTAATCTCTTCCTGAATCTTTGCTGCCAATTCGTAGTTCTCTTCGTCAACGGCATTCTGTAGAAGATCCTTCAACTCCGACATAGACATCGCTTCCCATTCGTTTTCGGCATGGGTTGAAGTTGGAGATGCTTTGGCAGCAGTATAAAAGTCTTCAAAATCAGACACTTCGTTATGCCCCGATGATTTTTGTGTGATGTGCATCTGCTCCTCGAAAAGAACCTTTTTGAAAAAGATAGGTACTCGTGCGTGCAACGCGATAGCCACTGCATCCGACGGGCGTGCATCTACATTAAAATAGGTACCCGTAGGAGATTGGATGACGACAGAAGCATAATAGATTCCTTCGTTATATTCATCAATAGAGACAAATTCAATATTGTAGTCTGCAATATACTCCGTAAGCAGATCCGCAAAAAGAGTATGCGTAAGTGGACGTTGTGGCAAGCGGCCATGCAACTCTCCCAAAATCGCCTTCGCCTCATTCAACCCAATGATGATCGGCACATACTGGTTTTCCTTGAACTTTTCAGTCAAAATAAGAGAGAATGCCTCCATCGCTTGAGACGATGACCGCACATCGAAAACCTCTACTTCTATGTATTCTATATCGTTGATTCTCATTTCTTTTTGGTTTACAGGCTTATAAGCTTACAGGTTTACACGATTATGCTCCTAAGCTCTAAAATATGCTACCGCATTCGCAAAGATATCCTGCACCTTGTTCCCCTCTATGTTCTTGTACAGGTTGCGGCCCTTGCGTTCGCTGTGTCCCATCTTGCCGAGAATCAAGCCGTTATCGGAGACGATGCCCTCAATAGCGTAGAAAGAGCCGTTGGGGTTGTCGGCGGGGTCCATGCTCACGTTGCCGTTTTCATCACAGTATTGGAACGCGACTTGTCCGTTCTCGAAAAGCTGTTTCGCCAACTGCTCCGACACTACAAACTTGCCCTCGCCGTGGCTGACCGCAATTTGGTGGACATCACCCTCACTGAAAGAAGCGAGCCATGGGGAGTTGGTACGACCCACACGGGTTCGCACGATGCGGGAGATGTGGCGATTGATGTTGTTTCGGTAGAGCGTCGGGGATTCGGGCGTGACATCCCCTAACTTGCCGAAAGGCAGCAGTCCAGATTTGATGAGCGCCTGGAAGCCGTTGCAGATGCCGAGCACCAGACACTTACGGTTGAGCAGGTCTTCCACCGCCGCTTTCACCTTCGGGCTGTTGAGCACGTTGGCGATGAACTTGCCGCTGCCGTCGGGCTCGTCACCCAGGCTGAAACCGCCGGAGAGCGCAAGAATTTGCGACTCACGGATGGCTGCCGCCAGCTCGTCGATGGAGTGCTCGATGGCCGCCTCGTCCAGATTCTTGAAAACCAGGATACGCGTTTCGGCACCCGCATCCTCGAACGCCTTCGCGGTGTCGTAGTCACAGTTGGTACCGGGGAATACGGGCAAAATCACCTTCGGAACAGCGACCTTCTCGGCCGGTTTTGCGTTGAAAGTCTTAGTGTTACGGGTGAATTCCGCACCCACCGAAGTCGTCTCGTTGGCGGCCATCTCAGGATAGAGCTTTCCGTAGAAACCGCGCCAAGCCGACAACAACGCCGCTTTGTCGAGTTTCTCGCCGTTGACGATGAAGCTGTCCGCAACCTTACCCAACTCAATAGCACAAGGTGCGTTCAGCTTCTCGGTGGTTTCCACGATGAAACTACCGTAGCCGTATGCAAATAAATCCTTATCTGTTTGAATATCAAAGCCTAAATCGTTGCCGAAGCTCATTTTGGCCAAGGCCTCGGCGATACCGCCGAACTGCAACGTGAATGCGGAGACAATCTGCTTGTCCAAAATGTTCTTCCGCATGAAATCAAAGATTTCGCAAGTATGCTTGATGTTCGGTGTGTTGTTTTCTAACTTGTTCTCAATGAGATAGATGTAATTGCCTTTCTGCTTGAATTCCGGCGAGATGATGTGGTCGGAATTCTCCGTGGTGATGGCGAAGGAGACGATGGTGGGCGGAACGTGCATGTCTTTGAAAGTGCCGCTCATGGAGTCCTTGCCACCCAAGGAGGCGAGTCCGAACTCTTTCTGCATCCAAAAGGCACCCAACAGCGCGGAGAGCGGTTTGCCCCAACGGGTCGCGTCCTTGCCGAGCTTCTCAAAATATTCTTGGAAGGTGAAGCGAATCTTGTTATAGTCGCCGCCAGCCGCCACGATTTTCGACATAGCCTCCAACACCGCCATCACGCCAGCATGATACGGCGAACGGATGGCGATAAACGGGTTGTAGCCGAACGACATAATGGATGCGAGGTTTGTATGTCCGTGACGCACAGGCAGTTTCTGCGCACTCACCTGCGCTTCCGTCAGCTGGTTCTTGCCGCCGAAGGGCATCAGCACCGTGGAAGCACCGATGGTGGCATCGAACATCTCGATCAGGCCCTTTTGGGAAGCGACGTTCGGATTGGTGAGGCAGCTTTGCCACTTCTCCTGCATGTTATTCCCTTGGATGTCAGCGGATTTCAATACATCTTCAGCCACGGGGGCGATCTTGGCCGTCACGCTTTGACGCACACCGTTGGTGTTGATGAAGTCGCGGCTGAGATCAACGATCGTCTTGCCGCGCCATGTCATCGTGAGACGGTTGTTGTCGGTCACCTTGGCGATGATGTTGGCTTCCAAGTTCTCTTCGCGGCAGTATTGGAAGAAGGCATCCACGTCTTCGGGTGCCACCACCACGCTCATGCGCTCCTGCGACTCGCTGATGGCCACTTCCGTGCCGTTCAGACCTTTATACTTCGTGCGCACCGTGTCCAGGTCGATGGTGAGCCCGTCGGCCAACTCGCCGATGGCCACGCTGACGCCGCCCGCGCCGAAGTCGTTGGACTTCTTGATGAGCTTCGTCACCTCGGGGCGGCGAAACAGGTGCTGGATCTTGCGTTCCTCGGGGGCGTTGCCCTTCTGCACTTCCGCGGCGCAGGTGTCAAGCGACTTCTCGGTATGCTCTTTCGAGGAACCAGTGGCGCCTCCGATACCGTCGCGTCCAGTGCGACCACCGAACATGATGATGATGTCGCCGGGCTGCGGACGCTCGCGGCGCACCTGATTCTCGGGAACGGCACCCACAACAGCACCGATTTCCAATCGTTTTGCCTGATAGTCAGGGTGATAAATTTCGCGTACGCAGGTGGTGGCCAAACCGATTTGGTTACCGTAAGAGGAGTAACCAGAAGCAGCGGTCTTGGAGATCACTGACTGCGGGAGTTTGCCGGGCAGTGTAGCGGAAATCGGGGCGTTGATGTCGCCAGCACCCGTAACACGCAGAGCCTGATACACATAGCTACGTCCGCTCAGAGGGTCGCGAATAGCGCCGCCCACGCAGGTAGCTGCACCGCCGAACGGCTCAATCTCCGTCGGGTGGTTATGCGTCTCGTTCTTGTACATCAGCAGCCAATCCTCCTCCTTGCCATCCACATCCACCTTCACGCGGATGCTGCAGGCGTTGTTCTCTTCGGAAATCTCCTTGTCGGGAAGATTGCCACGCTTGTACTCGTATTTGCCGTTGATGGAGGCCAAGTCCATCAGCGTGACAGGGCGTTTCGTATCTTTGCCGTACATTTCGTCGCGCACAGCCAAATACTCACGTAACGCATTCTCAATCTGTTCTTTATAAATATTGTCACCCTCGGTTTCAATGCTCGTGATAGCTGTTTCGAAGGTCGTGTGACGACAGTGATCGCTCCAATAGGTATCCAGAAGCTTGACCTCCGTGTCGGACGGATCGCGCTTCTCGTCGTTGGCGAAATATTGCTGGATGAACTTCAAGTCTTCCAACGACATCGCCAGCCCCATCTTGCCGTGGAAATCAATCAATTGCTCTTCTGTCCAATTCCTGAAGCCTTCGTAAATTGGAACATCTTGAACCTCAGGATTTTCGGTCAATTCTAAGCGAGCCATATCCTTCTCTCGGGCCTCTACCTCGTTGATGCAGTATTTCTTGACCTTCTGCCATTGGTCCGCAGTCAAATCCCCGTCAATGACAAACAGGTTCGCGCTCTTGATGACCGCTTCCGTCTTGGGATTCAGGAGTTTAAGACACTGCATAGCACTGTCGGCTCGCTGGTCAAACTGTCCGGGCAGAAACTCCACGGCGAAGTACTTCAGCCCGTCCAACGGGAATTCGGCGAAGACCTCATCGGTCACCGGTTCGGAGAAAACCACATTCTCCGCCTTCGCAAGAAGGTCCTCTTCTATGTTGAAAATGTCATAGACCTTCAAGTGGCGAAGGCCTCTGATATTAAGGTTAAAATTCTGATTCAAAGTGGCTTTCAGACTGTCGGCCTCGACCTGAAAACCAGGTTTCTTTTCTACAAAGATACGAGCATCACGCATATTTCAATATTTATAAAAACGGCGCAAAGATACATTTTTTAATGGTTAATGGTTAATAGGTTAAGGGTTATTGAAAACCTTATGTGCGATTTTTTTTTCGCAGATTCAAGATATTGTTCTATCAATCGGAATATTGTATATTTTTGCGCAAAAATTGTGACAAGAATGATGCATCAAACTTCCATATCAAGACCGCGGCCCTTTATCATGTTGGGGCTTTTATTGATGGTGATGTGCAGTTTTTCGGTTAATTCTGCAAAATCGCAAACGGAGGGAAACGGTTATCAACCGAAAGATTCTGTCTTGCGTAAGGCTGATTCATTATGGACTTTGAAGCTGTATGAAGAGGCGGTACCTGTCTATGAGAAAGCCACCAGGGGGAAAAACGAGCAGGAGTTGGCTTCTGGCGACCTGCTGTTCGTCCGCGGCAAGGATTCCGAAATGGAGAAGGCCATCAGTGCGAGCACTGGGGAATACACGCACGTGGCGTTGGTAGAACGAGACAAAAACGGGTACGTTTGGGTGTTTGAGGCGGATCGGCAAGAAGGTGTGCGCCAAATCGACTTCTACGAATGGGTAAAGGAATATGCAAACCAGTACGATGTGTTCCG
Source organism: uncultured Bacteroidales bacterium (assembly GCA_946409645.1). Classification (GTDB taxonomy): domain Bacteria; phylum Bacteroidota; class Bacteroidia; order Bacteroidales; family WCHB1-69; genus F23-D06. The sequence goes on along the minus strand of CAMJXE010000019.1, from coordinate 20,206 downwards.
GCTTACCCAACCCTTCGACACCGCCGACGTGATTTCCCGAGCCAAACGACTTCTGTGGGAACCTTACGATGATGCTTTTCTGCCGGACAACAACAAATTTTATTGTTCGGAATTTATCTATGAGTGTTTTTGGAAGGATGGAGAGCACCTTTTCGAGACGAGACCGATGAACTGGCGCGATGCCGACGGCAACATTCCAGACTATTGGATTGAACATTTCCAGAAATTGGGAGTTCCCGTCCCGGAAGGCGTTCCCGGAACCAATCCAACAGACATGTCACGTTCACCTTTGTTAGGAAAAATAGATCTTCAATGAAATTCAAGAAACTGGAAATACGAAATATCAACTCCATCGCGGATGCCGTCGTCGATTTTGAGAATCTGATGCCGAAAGACCAGCACATCTTCATGATTTGGGGCCCGTCGGGCGCGGGCAAAAGCACCATTTTGGACGCGATATGCATGGCACTGTTTTGCAAAACACCTCGTTTGCAGAGTGTTGCTGAAAAGAAAGAGAACCAATACCAAGATCCGGAATTCCAATTCAGCGACCGAGCCAAAGGTATCGCCATCAATGATTTGCGACAGTATCTGAAGCGCGGCACGAAAGAAGGCTACTGTGCGCTGCAATTTGTTGGGAACGACAGTGTTACCTATACCGCCAAAACCGCCTTTTCCATCAATCGCAACGGAAATCTCAACAATATCGAATGGTCGCTGTTTTCAGAAAATGGACAATGGAGCAAAGTGAAGGAGGTCGAGCAACAGGTAATCACGGTCACGGGACTTACCTACGAGCAGTTCTGCCGCACGACAATGCTGGCACAAGGCGAGTTCACCAAGTTCATGAAGAGCGACCAAAACGCCAAAGCCGAAATCCTCGAAAAACTCACCGATACCAGCATCTTTTCGGAAATCGGTCGCCGGATCTACGAGAAATTCAGCCAAAAAAACAAAGAACTCGAGCAACTGAACCGCGAAAACGAGAAAATTGCGCGACTAAATGACGAACAAATTGCGGAGTATCAGCAACAACTCGACCAAATCGAGGCGGAAGTCAAGCAGACAGACGAGCTGCTGGCCACACTGGGACAGAAATCCAACTGGTTGAAACAATTCGTTGTCTTACAAGAAGATGTAACTCATTCGGAAGAGCAATGGAAAAAAGAGACGGCAAATGTGAACTCCGAGGCCAACCAACAATCGCGGCAGCTGATTGCACAATGGGAACAAACCGAAAACGAACGCAACGCCCTACTCGATTTGCGAAAACTGCGTCAAAACGATCTCGACTTGGAGCATTCTGAAAAAGAGTATCAGTCTATATACCAACAACTTATATCTGGTTACCTCTTTCTTCAAGAAACCCTTTCTCAAACTGAAACCTCAAAAAAGCAGCTGGAAGAAAGTCTTCATGCACAGGCCCACAAATGCGAAACTTTCGCCAATGCTCAGTCTCTCTCAGAAAAACTGAAGCAATATTTACAATTAGGACAGAACATTGCCAAAAACAAAGAAAAATATCAGCAAAATTTGTTGCTTCAACACTCGTCCAACGTTTTATTGACAGAAAAACTGACGACAATAAATCAGAAACAAGCAGAAATTGACAAATCAGGTCAAGATTTGAACGAATTGAAAGAAAAAGCCAAAGCTTTTGATTTGAGACAACTTACCTTGTCGCAATCTCAGCAGAAAGACCGGTTTCGTGATTTAAAAGAGGCTGATAAATCTGTGCAAACACTTAAGAATCAGCAAAATGAGATTAATACGCTTAAGTTAGAACTTGCGGAAAAACAGCAACTGCTGGAGACGCTGACTGTGCAAAGGCAACAGGAGCAGGCGGAGTACGAGAAGACGCAGGCGGCACGGGAAACCGCACAAAAAGTGTATGAATCCGCGGCAAGAAGCGTGCACGATTTCGCCAAACAGGTCCGGGCCACGCTCCAAATCGGCGATGTTTGTCCCGTCTGCGGTCAAAAAGTGGCACAACTGCTGACCAACGAAGCGGCGGAAGAGAGCACATTGGAACTCAAGAATGCGTTTGAAAAGGCCAATCACGCGGTAACGCAGAAAAGAAAGGGGTTGGACGAGACGATTACTCAACTCAAAACCGCTGAAGGGAATGTCAACTCGCTGAAAAATGATTTACAGAATAAAACGTTGAGAAAGAAGAACGATTTGGCGGCTCTGGAGGAAATATGCAAGCGACTCGATATTCTTGTCAATGAAACCATCCAGACCCAAATCAATCTTCAACTCGCTGAAAACGAGACTGCTTTGAAGGAATTGGAGTCGAAAATCAACGATTCGCACAAAATCAATCAGCAAATCGACAATGCTACTTCGGAACTGGAAAAGCTGAAAAGACAACAAGAAGAACTGCAAAAAGAGTACCACGAAACGGAATTGCAAACGACCAAATTAGAGGAAGAAAACAAATCTTTGCAAATACGTTGGCAGGAAGATGAACATCAACAATCTGAACTGCAAACGGCAATATCGGAGTATTTGTCCACTACCTATCCCACTTGGGCTGATAACCCTGCAAAAACCGCACAAGATCTGCTTAATGAGGCCAACGCATACACCAAAACACAGGAAAAAAAGATAAAACTGCAAGAATCCATAGAAAAACTACTGATCGAACGAGAGCAAATTGAACGCAACAAGCAGCAAGTTCGGGCGGTTTTCGATTGGTCTGCCGAGAACAAATCGCAACAAATCGACCATTTAGTAGAAAAATGGGCGGATTTCGTCCCTAAATGCACCGTTTTGTACCAAAACAGAACCAATTTACGGTCCAATATTACTCAAAAGGAGTCATTGCTGCAAAACTATTACTCCGAGCATTCTGAAATTCAAGAAGACATCTTGACTCGACTGGCGAATATTACCAGGGAAACCATCACGCAACTACGTGAGCAGCAGACAAATGCGCAAAATCAAGTACAGACTGCGTACGGAAAGTACCAGCAAGCGCAAGTCTCGTTGCAAAAGCATCAGGAATCGGCACCTGTCTTCTCTGAAGGAGAAAATCTCGAACAAATTGAAGCAACAATCTCATCAAAAAACCAACAAAAGACCGAAAAGCTGCAGCAAAAAGGGCAGATTCAACAGATATTACAGACTGATGCCGACAACAAACGCAAATATGCCGATACGCTTCTCGAATTGAAGACTCTGCAAAAGGAGGTGCGGCAGTGGGAGCGGCTGAACAACGCTTTCGGAGACAGCACTGGCAAGACTTTCCGAAAGATTGCGCAGAGCTTCATCCTGCAAAAACTGCTCGACAACACCAACTACTTCCTTGGAATGCTCTCTGACCGCTACGAACTGACAGGCGCAGACAAAGAACTAATGATCTTGGTGAAAGACAAATACTTAGGAAATGCCCCGCGCCCTGTGGAGATGGTTTCGGGCGGCGAAAGCTTCCTCATCTCCATCGCCCTTGCATTAGGGCTTTCCAACCTCGCCATGCAAGGCATCTCCTCCGACTTCCTCTTCATCGATGAGGGCATCAGTCAACTCGACAGTACACTTTGCGACAGCGTGGTAAACACCTTGCAACAGCTGCATCACATTGTACATTGCAACATAGGCATTATCAGCCACTTGGATGTTTTAGCAGAAAAGATTCCGACAAAGATTTTAGTTCAGCCGGTGAGCCACGGCAGCAGCCAAATATTAGTGGATAATCAATAAAAAATATTTATTAGGGCAGATACAATTACTCTCTTTTGGGGATTCGTGTAATCACAAATCATCAAAAGTTGGGATAGTGCAACTGCCCTCTTTTTGTTCTCTTTGCATTGATTTTGAGGCACAACCTCAAAGAGTTATAAACAGGTTATTTTCAATCATTTATAATAATCAACAAAAAGAGAAAGATGAAAAAACTAATGATTTTTTGTGCTGTTTTGGCACTGGCAGCCACATTCATGAGCTGCAACAAAAACAACATGGGTGATAAAGTGGCTGGCACTTACAATGGCTACACCGTCGCCAGCAGTCAGTATTTCAACGAAATGGTATCAGAAAACGAGAAACTGACTGTTAAGTCTGGCGGGGGTAATCTCGCCGAAATCACCTTCAGTTCCACTGAATGGGGAAACTTTACAATCAAGGAAGGCGAGGTGAGCAAAGTGGGTAAATCTTATCAAATCGTGGGCAAAGGCACTTGTGAGGTGGCTGTCATGGGCGGCGGTTCCACTAACACATACGAATGTGAAATAGAGGCTATCGTCAACAATTTGCAGGATGCTGTTTTCACCTTCAAAGTTCCCAGCGTGATGGGAGGTCTGACCGTTGTATTCACCACGGGAGTCCCGGAAAACTAATCACTTTATACGTTTAATAATACTTTTTTCAGCAGAGACGTGTTCTGGCACGTCTCTGTATTTTCCCAAAACTATGATAAAACGAGTCTCGTTCTGCATTACAGCCATCCTGGTAAGCCTTTTCAGTGGCTGTAACGGAATATTCTCATGGATTTACGATCCTGCGCCGCAACAGACGATTTTTGGGTTCGTGGAGACGAATCCCATCACGCATAGCGGCACCATTTACATCGATGCCACAGACTATGCGAAGTGGACCTACATCAATTTGGCCAAAATGACAATTGACACATGCGATGCCAACATGAATGTCGAACCAGCGGAATGGGATTTCGCCATCCACCGCTATGACGTGAAGACCAACAACGGAGCCGCTATGGAGACCGATTACACTTCCATCAACCAAATCATCGAAAGCAATCTAAACCTTTCCGGAACGTTCACCCCCGACACTTTCTCCAAAGTGATGGTCGATGTTTCCGACATGATGAACGGTAATATTAAGTACGCCGATTCTTACATTAACCCAATACTAAACAGATGGTTAAATGTCAACACCGAACAAATGCCACCCATCTATACGCTTTCAAACAAAGTCTATATCCTGCAACTCGCCAACGGTCAGCACGCTGCCTTGCATTTCACCAACTATATGAGTTCGACCAACGTAAAAGGATTTATCACAATTCGGTACGTCTTTCCAATTTTCAATTCATAATTCACTATGTGTATGCGAACTACGATTCTGTTGTGTTTGTTGATGGTGTTGTATGTTGCGGTGAATGCTCAGCGCGACGTGTATGGGATGGTGCGGAATCAAGAAGGAGAGGCATTATACGGTGCCATTGTAGGATTGCAGGAGAACGTCAGCGTGGCCGCCTCCACCGCCATTGACGGCAGTTTCAAATTGCATATCCCCGACAATAAAGCATACACCATCAAAATTATTTATTACGGCTATAAACAATTGGTTTATAAGCTTCAGGAGGATCAATCAGGAAAACTGGACTTCACCTTGGAGGAGGACATTTACAATCTGGAGCAGGTGGTAGTGACTGGCACACGCACCCCGAAACTTCTCAAAGATGTACCGATTGTGACAAAAGTCATTAGCCGTGAGGACATTGTTTTGCAGGATGCCGCCGACATCCGCGACGTACTACAGACGGAACTTCCCGGTGTGGAGTTCACCTATTCGATGAACCAACAAGTAGCTCTCAACATGTCGGGATTCGGAGGTAGTTCAGTTCTTTTTCTCGTTGATGGCGAGCGACTTGCCGGCGAAACCCTCGACAATATCGACTACAGTCGCTTAAGTATGGACAACGTTGATCGTGTGGAGGTCGTAAAGGGTGCAGCCTCGTCGCTGTATGGTTCCAACGCGGTGGGCGGTGTGGTGAACATCATCACCAATGAGCCGAAAGAGCCGTGGACGCTCAACTTAAATGCTCATTATGGGTCTCACAACGAACAACGATACAGCGGCACGCTCGGACTGAACGGCTTTGGTTTCACCAACCTTCTCAGCGCACGATACGCCTCCTGCGACCCGATTGCACTCAAAAATGACGGTGACTACAGCGAAATCTATGGTTACCGTTCCATCAATATAAACGACAGATTCACATACAGTTACCGTAACCGTTTTAAGATCACAGGAAAAGTTGGCTATTTTTTCCGCGAACGCGATTCACAGGAAACCTCGCACGACCGTTACCGCGACTTTTCAGGCAGTTTGAAAGGAGAATTCACCATCAGCACGCAGGATGACATTACGGTGGCATACAATTTCGACCAATACGACAAGAGTAGTTTCGCCTTACTTGATCATCTCGACGTTCGCAACTACAGCAATGTACAGAACTCATTACGAGCAGTTTACAATCATACATTTGGCAAAAAGCACATCCTCACGGTAGGTGGTGACTACCTACGTGACTACCTGATGAGTTACCAATTTGAGGGCGACAGCGCACACCACCAGCACACCGCCGACGCATTTGCACAATTTGACTGGAATCCACTCAAGCAGCTCAACATCATCGGCGGGCTGCGCTATGACTATTACTCCGATGCAAATTTGCACCATATCTCGCCAAAGCTCAGCGCGATGTACAAGTGGAAAGACTTTTCGTTCAGAGCTTCATACGCTGCCGGATTCCGTGCTCCGACCCTGAAGGAAATGTACATGAGTTTCGACATGGCCAATGTATTCATGATTTACGGCAACCCCGACCTACAACCGGAAAAGAGCCATAATTTCGGATTGTCAGCAGAGTGGGGCACGCGCCACTACAACATCACGGTGATGGGATTCTACAACCGGGTGGCCAACCGCATCACGACGGCGTGGAACAGCGCCTTGAACGGAATGAAGTACGTCAACATGGCACCGCTGCAAATCGCGGGCGTGGATGTGAGTGCCTCCGCCAACTGGGACTTCGGTTTGTGCGCAAAACTCTCTTACGTCTATACTTACGAACACATCGCCTTAGGAGAACCATTATTGTCGTCCACACGGCCACATACGGCCACTGCCCGTCTGAGCTACGGCAAACGCTGGAAAAACTACCAGTTCAACATTGCACTCACCGGACGCTGGCTTTCCAAGGTCACCTGCGACGAATACACCTCCCTCACCGACTACACTGAAACCGAAAAGGTGACCTATCCCGGTTACACTATTTGGAAACTGATGCTTACCCAGAAAATCTATAAAGGATTAAATCTCAACTGCTCCATCGACAACCTCTTCAACTACATCCCCGACTACTATTACGGCAACTCCCCCGCCACTACCGGCACAACGTTCTTAGTCGGCGTGGCATTGGACATCGAACGTTTTTTCAAAAAATGAAGAGAAGATGAAATCGGTTAATGAAAAAATATATATAGAAATATGAATAAAAAAACAATAATCGCTCTTATCATCGCCAGCGCAGTAATCATCGCCGGCATCCTGTTTTGGAAGACGAAATGCGGCATCACGAAGGTTGCCTTCGTCAATTATCAAATCACTACATTGGGTGAGATTTCTAAGGCTAACCATAACAGACACATCAAGTTAGCAGAAGTTTCGCCAGATCAGTTTGCAAAGTTGAAGAAGTACGACATGGTACTTGTGAACGGTATGGGACTGCGCATCACAGCGGAACAGCGTGAGCAGTTGGAGAACGCGGCTGATAAAGTTCCCATGCTGACCACCGCAGCTACCAACCCCGACAATTACATTGTCTCCGTAGATTCGCTCAGCGCCGACACACTCACGCAATACCTCAGCAACGGCGGGCGCAAGAACTTCCGCAGCATGCTTAACTACATACGCCGCTACATTGACCGAAAAATACTCTTCAACGGCAGCATCGACCCTGTAGCAGCGGCCTCCCACGATCTGATTTACCACATCGACCCTAAGAATCCGGATGACGAAGAGTTAGGTTTCAACTCCATCGAAGAGTATCATCAATTCCTGAAAAATAATGGTTTATACAACGAAGAGTACCCTCGCATTATCCTTACTGGTCAGATGGGTGAACCGACATATTTGATTGAGCAACTGGAAAAAACAGGCAACATGGTCTATCCTGTGCGCAACATGAAGATGTTCCTTATTGCGATGCAAGCTGAGGATATAAAACCCTCTGCTATCATCAACATGGCACACGGCCGTATGGGTGACTACATAACGCAATTCCTTGAAGATCAAAACATTCCTCTATTCACAACACTCTACGTGCCGCAGTTGACGAAAGATTGGGAAAACGACAAGACAGGGATGAGCGGCGGGTTTCTGTCGCAAAGCGTGGTAACTCCCGAAATTGACGGCGCAATTCGTCCGTATGTGGTATTCGCACACCGTCACAACGAAGAGGGTTTGCAAGAGGTGTATGCCATTCCCGAGCGTGTAAAGACTTTTGTACAAACCGTCAACAACTACATCTCCTTGAAGCATAAGCCGAATTCGGAGAAAAGAGTGGTGATTTTCTATTACAAAGGGGCAGGCCAAAACGCTTTGACTGCCTCAGGAATGCAAGTAATACCGTCACTTTACAATTTATTATTGCGTTTGAAATCAGAAGGCTATAAAGTTGACAACTTGCCCGTTAGTGCGGACGAATTAGGAAAACAGATTCAGCGACAGGGTGCGGTGTTGGGAACTTATGCGAAAGGCAAACTGGAAGAGTTCATGAAAAACGGTGGTCCGGCCTTGGTCTCTAAAGAGGAGTACGAAAAATGGATTAAGACCTCCATTCGTCCTGAAAAATACAAAGAACTGATTGATGTAAACGGTGAATTCCCTGGTGATTATATGGTGAGTGCTGACGGTCGTTTGGGCGTGGCCCGATTGCAGTTCGGCAATGTGGTGTTGATGCCACAACCGATGGCCGGCATTGGCGAAAACTCTTTCAAGATCGTACACGGCACGCAGACAGCTCCGCCGCACACATACGTCGCAGCCTACCTCTGGGCACAACACGCTTTCCATGCCGATGCGATGATTCACTTCGGCACACACGGCAGCTTGGAATTCACCCCGAGCAAGCAAGTAGCCTTGTGCGACAACGACTGGGCAGACCGCTTGGTGGGTGCCACGCCACACTTCTACCTTTACACTATCAGCAACGTTGGCGAAGCCCTCACCGCCAAACGCCGTTCCTACGCTGGCATCCAATCCTACCTCACCCCTCCGTTCATGGAAAGCGACGTACGCGGGCAATATCGTGAACTGTCTGAGGCTGTCAAAACCTACTACCATGCGCTCGAAAACGGCAATGCGGACAAGCTGAAACAGGCCGCTTTGGAGGTAAAAAAACACGCTATAAAACTCGGTATTCATCGGGCCTTGGAGTTGGACAGCAACATGAACGTGGCTTATACTGAAGACGATATCGTCAGAATCGACAACTTCGCTGAAGAACTTGCCAACGAGAAAATCACCGGCAAACTATATACTCTGGGGGTGCCATACGACAGCAAAGAGATCACCGCAAGTGTCTATGCGATGAGCATCGACCCTATCGCTTACAGTCTGTTGGCGTTGGACAAGCAACGGGGAAAAGCCTCTGCGGATATGGAGAAACACAAATCACTGTTTACCACTCGTTATCTTAATCCTGCTAAACAACTGGTCACAAAGCTGTTATCACAAAACAGTATGCCTTCGGACGAGCAGGTATGCCAAATTGCAGGTATCACCTTGGAAGAACTGGAAAAAGCGAGGGAAATCACCGAAAGTCAACAACCTATGGATATGATGAGCATGATGATGTCGATGGCGCAGGAGGTTCCCAATTCAGGCAGCATGCACGCTGGCGAATCATCATCAAGCGAAAACAGCAACAATTCTTCTAAAATGAAGAAAATGATGCAACGTATGGGCAAGAACATGAGCCCCGAACAGGCGATGAAAATGGCCAAAATGATGGGTGCCAGTCCAGAGGCTTTAAAAAAGATGGAGGCTGCCATGAAGAAGAAAAACGGTGGTGATAGTCAGCAGGTTGCTATGCATAACTTCCCAGAATCTGAATACACGCAAGAGGAAATCGCGTGGGGACTATCCGTGACAGAAATGGAGCGTACTGTGAAAAACGTGGCTCGTTATCGCCAACTGCTGCAGGAGAGTCCTGAAAACGAGCTGAAGTCGTTGATAAATGCACTCAATGGCGGTTATACCGCGCCGTCACCGGGTGGCGACCCAATTGTAAATCCGAACACTTTGCCTACCGGCCGCAACCTTTTCGGTGTGAATGCCGAGAATACCCCTTCAGAGTCAGCATGGGAGAAAGGTAAGATGCTGGCAGAACAGACGATAACGACCTACCGCAAACGTCACAACGACAGCATTCCACGCAAAGTGAGCTACACCCTTTGGAGCGGCGAGTTCGTGGAGACCGAGGGCGCAACCATCGCACAGGTGCTCTACATGCTCGGCGTGGAGCCCGTACGCGACGCTTTCGGACGCGTCACCGACCTGCGTCTCATCCCTTCCAAAGAATTAGGCCGCCCGCGCATCGATGTGGTGGTACAAACCAGCGGACAACTCCGTGACATCGCCGCTTCGCGACTCTTCCTCATCAACCGAGCTGTCAACATGGCAGCCGATGCCGAGGGTGATCAGTACGAGAACTTCGTGGCCAAAGGCGTGGTGGAATCCGAAAAAACACTGATTAACAAGGGTGTATCGCCAAAAGAGGCACGTAGCATGTCGCACTACCGTGTTTTCGGCGGTACCAACGGAAGCTACGGAACAGGTATCCAAAATATGGTTCAGTCTGGCGACCGCTGGGAGAAAGAGCAGGAAATTGCCGAAGCCTACCTGAACAACATGGGTGCTTACTATGGTGACGAAGAGGGCTGGGAATCGATGCGGGAATATGCGTTCGAGGCAGCCCTGACCAACACCGATGCCGTGGTACAACCGCGCCAGAGCAACACATGGGGTGCACTAAGTTTGGATCACGTCTATGAGTTCATGGGAGGTATGGACTTGGCAGTGCGGAATGTAACCGGCAAAGACCCTGATGCGTACCTTAGCGACTACCGCAACCGCAACAACGCGCGGATGCAGGAAGTCAAAGAGGCCATTCACGTGGAAAGCCGCACTACCCTTTTCAACAAGAAGTACATCGCGGAAAAGATGAAGGGCGACGCAAGTGATGCCGAAATCTTTTCCGAACTGGTAGAGAACACCTACGGATGGAACGTGATGAAACCTGAAGCGGTAGATAATGAAATGTGGAACGACATTTATAATGTATATGTCAAAGACGATTATCAAATGGGCATGCGCGATTATTTTGAAAGGAAGAATCCCGCAGCACTACAGGAGATGACCGCAGTGATGATGGAATCGGCACGCAAGGGAATGTGGAAGGCTTCCGACCAACAACTCCGCGACGTGGCTCAACTTCATACAGAACTGGTCAACAAGTATGATCCAGCCTGCTCAGGCGCGGTGTGTGACAACGCCAAACTGCGACAATTCATCGCTCAACATGCCAATCAACAGACGGCTCAAGAATACAACAAAAAGATTGACAATATCCGAGAGGCAACTACACAAGCCGACAAGAAAGGTATGGTGATGAAGAAAGAGACACTAAACGAAACATCCTCAAAAAAACATCTTGTTAACAATATGTTAGTAACTATCGGTGTATTGGCCGCCGTCGTCATACTGGTCGTACTGGTGCGCCGTCGTCGCAAAAATCAGGAGGAATAGTATGCAAACTGTTGTCTTAGTGCTGATGATTTTGACGGCTTTCAATTTCCTGTTGAAACAAACGTTTCACCGATGGTACTATATTCTCGCAGTCACGTTGTTGATGTCGTTGTTCACGGGATTGATGTGGCCTGCAGCCATTGAGCAGTCGAAATCACAGATTGCCACGTGGCTGGAAAACAGCACACTGATGCTCGACACCTCGATATTGCTGACCATTGAGGTGTTTGTGCAGATGGGATTTTGTTTGCTCGCTGCACAACAACTCACCGGTGGCATGGAGAAGAAGAGCGTAAGGTGGATATACCGCGTATTGTGGCTCTTTCCTGGCATACTAATCTTCGCTGTTTTATTTAGTCTGTTGGTTGGGATAATCTTCCTATTCCCAGGCGTGTCGTTCGCAGCCATCGCATGGTCATTAGCAGCGACCATACTCGTAGTCATCCCTTTGGGCACATGGTTGTTAGGATGGTTATTGCCAGAACAGGAGATTCGTTTGGAACTGCTTTTCCTCACCAATGCTTTAGTCGCCGTCCTCGGCATAGTGGCCACCGTCAACGGACGTACCGCCGTAGAGGGCTTTAGCGAGGTCAACTGGCCCGCACTTGCTGCAATGTTGGGACTGCTGTTTGTTGGCGGTACGGCGGGACTACTATTTCGGAAACACACAAAAAATATACAGTAAACTCATGAAATGTAAACCTTAAACCCAAAAATATGCATGTAATTTCTGACATCCTCTATTGGATTTCCACCGGATTGCTGGTACCGGTGATTCTTGTGTTAATCTATTTTTTCCTTCGGTCGTTGGTGCTGGTGGGCACATTCTTCGGACAATATTTGGAGAACCGCAAAACTTCCCAATGGCTTAATAGAGAGCTTAAAACACTAAACACCAGTAATTTAGATACGTTCAAAGATCGTATTCCGAAAAAAAATCATGGGATTTCGGTCGCCTATCTGAAACAACTTTGCGATTGCAAAGGCGATAACGCGCGCATCGAAAAACTCGTATCAGATTTCGAAATTGCCGCCGACAAGGACATGGCCATCTCCAAAACCCTCACCAAGATGGGGCCAATGATGGGCTTGATGGGCACCCTCATCCCGATGGGTCCAGCTTTGGTCGGGCTTGCCTCTGGCGACATCGCCTCAATGGCTTACAACATGCAGGTCGCCTTCGCCACCACCGTGATTGGACTGTTCAGTAGTGCCATCGGTTTTATCACACAACAAGTGAAGCAACGCTGGTACCTGCAAGATCTCACCAACATGGAGTTTGTTGCGGAAATACTCAAGGAGAAGGAGGCTGCACTATGAGACGTCGATTGCTGAGAGAAAGCGAGGAGACTGACCCCATGAGTGTAGTCAGCAACCTCTTTGATGTAGCGATGGTCTTCGCTGTCGCTCTGATGGTGGCGTTGGTGTCGCACTTCAACATGACGGAAATGTTCTCGCAGGAAGATTTCACCATCGTGAAGAATCCGGGCAAAGAGAACATGGAAATCATCACCAAGGAGGGCGAGAAAATCAACCGCTACACGCCTTCAGAAGATCAGAGTCAAAGCGGAACGAAGGGCAAGCGCGTAGGTATTGCCTACGAATTAGAAAGCGGCGAAATCATCTACGTGCCAGAATAGGCAACCCCTAATACAAAAAGTTATTGTACGGATAAATCTGGATATGCAACTTCTTGATTTCCTCGTACAAAAAATCCTTCATCTCGTTGACATTTTCTTTCGTTTTTGCAGAAATGAAGAGCGTTTTCGGACCGAGTTTCGCCATCCAAGTGGCTTTCAACTCCTCTAAGGTGACATTCTCTTTCGTTTTGGGAGTAAGGTCGTCTTCGGCCTTCTCCACCCAAGTGTATTGATCTATCTTATTGAAAATGATGACAGCAGGCTTGCCTCCGCAGTCGATTTCGTCCAAGGTTTTTTGAACGGTCTGGATCTGTTCTTCGAAATCCGGGTGACTGATATCGACCACGTGCAATAGCAGATGCGTTTCACGGATTTCGTCCAAGGTCGATTTAAAGGATTCCACCAAGCCATGTGGCAATTTTCGGATAAACCCCACTGTATCAGATAGTAAGAACGGAAGATTTTGAAAAACGACTTTGCGGACGGTTGTGTCCAACGTGGCGAAAAGTTTGTTCTCCGCAAGCACTTCGGAATTGCTGAGCAGATTCATAATGGTGGATTTGCCAACGTTTGTATAGCCCACCAATGCCACTCTCACGAACTGCTCGCGATGTCCGCGCTGCGTCTTCTTCTGACGGTCTATATCCTTTAATCGCTTCTCTAACAAAGAAATACGGTCACGTATAATACGACGGTCTGTCTCTATTTCTTTCTCACCAGGACCGCGCATACCGATACCACCGCGCTGTTTCTCCAAGTGAGTCCACATACCCGTCAAGCGTGGCAGGAGGTACTTATACTGAGCCAACTCAACTTGCGTTTTGGCGTGCGCCGTCTGTGCGTGCTTGGCGAAAATGTCGAGGATCAGGTGCGTGCGATCCATCACCTTGCATTTCATAAGTTGTTCAATATTACGTTGTTGAGATGGAGGGAGCTCGTCATCCACCACCACCATGTCAATATCGTTTTCATGCACGTAGTCGGCCACCTCGCGAATTTTGCCAGAACCGAAATAGGTGCGTGTGTCAGGATGCGCCAGATTCTGGATGAACTTCTGTATGCACACACCACCAGCAGTCTCTACCAAAAAAGCCAGCTCCTCAAGGTACTCCATCGTCTTCTCCTCCGCCACATTAGGAGTGGAAACGGCAATCAACACGGCCGTTTCGCGGTAATTATCAGGATTTTCTATCGCCATAATCTGCTTTCTCTATGAACTGCAAAGATATAAAAATAAATTGTACTTTTGCACCATGATTTAATCAGTTAGCAGTTATAGTCAAAGTTATAGTCAAAGTTCATACTATGAAAAGAATAGTACTCTCCCTTGTGGCAATTTTGTGGTTAGCGTCCGTTTCTGCGCAAAACGTTGCCGATTATGAAACAGGGAATATGGAATGTACCTCCATCACCGTGGGCAAGAAAGCCTCCGCAGACGGTTCTGTGATGACCTCTCACACCGATGACAGCCATCGGTCGCGCACCAACATCTATGTGACCCCCGAACAGGATTACGAACCGGGAGCCAAACAGACCCTTTACAAGCGTGAATGGGCGAAAAAACAGCTACCTGGCCAAATGTTACGTTACGACAACATTCCTGTGGGTGAGATTCCGCAGGTGGAGCACACCTACCAGTTCCTGAACACCGCTTACCCATGTGTGAACGAAGCCCAACTGGCCATTGGCGAATCGACATTTGGGGGACGTAGTGAGTTAAAGTCTGACAGCGGACTCATTGATTGTCAGCGACTTTGCATGTTATTATTGCAACGTTGCAGCAACGCACGCGAAGCTATCGAAACCGCCGGCATACTGTTGAAAAAGTACGGATGGATTGATGCGGGCGAATGCCTGACCATCGCTGACAAGGAGGAAGTTTGGCATCTCGAGATCCTGGGTCCCGGCAAAGGCAAATTAGGTGCGGTTTGGGCAGCGCAACGCGTTCCCGACGACCACGTGGCTGTCAACGCCAACGCCTCCACCATCCGCGAAATAAACCTCAAGGACAAAGACTACTTCATGGCTTCCGACAATGTTTTTACGTTAGCACGCGAGAATGGTTGGTGGGACGGCAAGGAGCCCTTCCGTTTCGCCTACGCATACGCACCGCAAACCCGCACGATGATGGCCTGCCGTCGCCGTGAATGGCGAGTTTTCGACCTGCTGGCGCCATCTTTACACCTCGATCCCAACGCCGAAAACTACCCCTTCTCCGTCAAACCTGACACTTTGGTGACGTTGGAAAAGATGATGAGCGTCTTCAAAGATTACTATGAAGGCACGCCATACGATATGCGTAAAACATTGACAGTCACAGACAAAGACGGAAAGGCAGTCGTTTCCCCGATGGCGAATCCATTCATGAAACTGGACGAATTGAAACTGCATCGTATCAATGGAGGATGGAACGAACGCGGCGAACGCAGCATCGCGGTGCATTTCACTGTTTATGCCACCATCATTCAATGCCGGAACTGGCTGCCCGACGAGGTGGGTGCCCTCTGCTGGTTTGCCCTCGATAACGTTGCTTCTTCCATCTATGTGCCTATCTACGCGAATGTTACAGACCTGCCATCCACCTACAAGACTGACGGACGCATTACGGGATTCAGCAAAGAATCGGCATGGTGGGCTTTCAATCGTGTGGGTACAATCACTGCCAAACGCTGGGGCGATATGCACTTAATGGTGGACAAGGTTTGGGAACCGCTGCAAAAAGAGTTTATCAAAGAGCACTACTTCATCGAGCAAGAAGCCTTGGATTTGATTAAACAAGAAAAGTACGACGATGCCATAAAAGTACTGACCAATTTTACGGATATCTGTGGTAACGAAGCAGTTGAACGCGCTTGGAAACTCGGCGACGACCTTTGGACAAGCTTTGACGGAATGTGGTAGAACCTGACGTAATGAGCGAAATCATACCTATATTAGAGGAAAAATTTGTCATTCCTTCCTATTTTGTGGATGAGAATGCGCAGATGACCGTCGGTTGTCTGTTCCGCATCCTACAAGAGATGAGCAACAATCACGCCCGCCTTTTAGGGGCTGGATGGTACCAATTGCGTAATCGAGGATTCTTTTGGGTAATTACAAAAATACAACTGGAAATCAATCGATTACCTAAATGGGAAGAGGAAGTGACCCTGCGGACTTGGGTGAAGAAATCCAATGCTGCCACTTCTCCCCGCGACTACGAAATGGTGGATTCTGAAGGTAATGTTTTGGTTGCGGGCAGTTCCATTTGGGCCATTCTCGACATTGAGCACAGCCATCCCCAACACATGCAGCTGTTTGATGGTTGCTTCTCACCCCAAGATCGAAATGCTATCAGTCAAAAACCACAGAGAATCAATGCGTTAGAAATCCCAAAAGAGACTTCCGACTGGAAGACCGTGGTGCCCTCGGACATTGACATGAACCATCACGTGAATAACGCTCACTACATCCAATGGGCGTTTGACTCCGTGAGCCAGTCATTCAAACAAACACACCAAATCACAGACGTTGCTGTCAATTTCATATCCCAGGCGAAACTCGGTGACCGCTATGCCATTCACTCCAAACAGATCTCCGACACTGGCTATCAAACCACCCTGTACTCACCCGATAACAAGCAAGAATACTGCCGTATCCTCACCCATTGGAAATCCATCATTTAACAACTACAAACAACTCAAAACCAACCTGTTATGTACATGAACGAGGAATTATTCATCGATTTCCTTAATACGAAGGAAATTCTATGGGTTGGCATCAATTTCTCAAAAGCCAAATTCACCCGCGATGGCTTTACGCTCACGCAAGACTCCATGCAACACCTTTTCCATGAATGGAACATGATGATTCTGAACGACCATAAAAAATATGACATCCGAATGGGATTCCGAAAGCCCAAGATGGAATATGACCTATCGGCCATTACCAAACTCAACAAATCCATGAAAACCAATGATATACTGACCCGATATATCGGCGTTAAGAATGTCTATAATGACGAGGATATGTGCCTTTACGCTTCGGGGATTTCGCTGCCAACTACAATGAAATATGCCCTTTCCTTTGTGGTTGAATCTTTCAATGCAACCATTAAATCCGCCGCTATTTGGGTGATTATCGTCGCCACCGAAACCCAAAAGGTGGTTCTTTGTGAAAAATTCCTAAAGAAACCTGCTGGCATCGGCACCAGAAATTACTGGGCCAGAACATTTTACAATGTTTTTTACGACATCAAGTCCCAATCCTTCAGACGCTGGGAAAGTATGGTGGGATTAGGGCAGATATAGGTTGGAATCACCGTAACTCAAAAATCGATAATTATTTTCGAGTGCATGCTTGTAAATACGTCTCCACTCATTACCTAAAAAATTGGAAATCAGCAACAAAAGAGTGCTTTTCGGTTGATGAAAATTGGTAATCAGACCATCTACAATGTGTCGTCTATAAGTCGGAAGAATAATGAGACGCGTACAGGCGCGAAGCATATCGGTACCTTGGGATTGCAAGTAATTCAAGATAGCATTTAAAGACTGATCCACAGACACTTCGTGAATTTTCGGATTGTCGTAGGTCTCCCACTGGTCCACTTCCAAAGTGTTTTCAAGTTGGAGGTGCATTTTCGCCCCAATCACGAACAACGATTCTAATGTACGCGTGACCGTTGTACCCACGGCTATCAGCTGTTTCTTTCTGTTATTTAGTAACTTACGAACAAAATTTTCGGTAATGATGATTTTTTCCTCATGCATAAAGTGGTCGCCGATGGTATCGGAAGAGACGGGCTTGAAAGTTCCGGCTCCAACATGTAACGTAACATATTCGGTTTCAACGCCTTTCGTATTCAGCACTTGTAAGAGCTCATCCGTAAAGTGAAGTCCTGCGGTGGGAGCGGCCACAGAGCCGTCATGAAGAGCATAAACGGTTTGGTAACGTTCTATGTCATGGTCATCCGCATCTCGATGAATGTAAGGAGGAAGTGGCACTTTCCCGTATGCCTCAATCCATTCGGCAAATGAGATATCCGTGTCACTCCAAGTAAAAGTCACCTCAAAGGTACCCTCAACGGCATCTCCTCGCTCCGCTTTGATACGGACAACACGCTTGTCTATAGGGACTTCTATCTCTAATGGATGTTTCCATTTCCGTGCATTTCCAACCATACACTTCCACGTCACCTTCCCTCTCAAGGTGAAGGCAACCGCCGGGTCGTTAGTGGGTGCGAGCGGTTCCAAACAAAAAATTTCGATGGCGGCACCCGTGGTATTGTGCACTAATAACCGCGCATGAATCACCTTCGAGTTATTGAACACCAACCATTGATTACTACTCAAATAATCGGGCAACTGATGGAATATGGTATCGGTGATTTTATCTTCTTTCTTGTTATATATCAACAACTTAGAATCATCGCGGTGCGCGGCAGGATAAAAGGCGATACGTGACTCCGGCAAAGGGTAGTCATAGTCTTCAATACGGATATTGCGGTTCAAATCTGTCATAGCGGCAAAAATACACTTAATTCGGGCATCTTATACCATAATATTATTAAAAAAACAACTTGTGAATTATTAACAATTTTTAACTTGACAAATGCTTTTTGGCGTTGTATCTTTGCTATGAAACAATTTATTAAAATTATGAAAACGAAAATCTTCATAAAGTTACTGATTTTCAGCTGCTTGTATATATCGGTACCAGCTGACGGATATTCGCAGGATGAACTATATCATGCACACGCTGCCGAAAACATGGATAAAATGCCAGCATTGAGTGCTTTTTCAACCTCATACGTGGGGTTCCATATACGCAATGATTTCGGAATGAAAGAGATGATGTTTGCAGATGTCTCCAGTGCGTGGTATTGCAAAAAGAACCTTTTAATAATGTCTGTAAATCATTATGGTTATGGAAATTACGGAGAAATGAGATTATCTGTTGGCTATGGTCGAAACTTTGGTGATCGTTTTGCCATGACGGCACGCATCTTCTATCTGATGGTACATGCCCGAGGTTACCCAACCAGGCATTCACTATGTACCGACTTTGCATTGGCATATAAAGTATCAAACAAACTGTGGTTCGATGCAACAATACACAACCCATTCATGATGC
The DNA here is from genome assembly GCA_946409645.1 of uncultured Bacteroidales bacterium. GTDB lineage: Bacteria > Bacteroidota > Bacteroidia > Bacteroidales > WCHB1-69 > F23-D06. Next base: position 890 of record CAMJXE010000019.1, on the reverse strand, counting down.
GTTACGGCATTGTAGGACAAGACATTATCCCTTTGAGTTTTTCTGTCGGATGCACCTATTTACCCATACCAAAATTATTATTGTCGCTCAGTACAACGAAAAAATTACCGGGAGAATGGGATATTGACTGCCGGTTTCTGACACAGCTGATTCCGCCATTGTTACTCTCGGTAAATTGCTCAAATTCACGTTTAGGAATATTTATCGGACTGATACACAGAAAGTTTCTAATATCGGTAGAGGCTGCTTGGTATTACAGAATCTCCGTTTCCCCGCAAATCGGAGGGCTCTACTTTCCAGAAAGGAGGATAGAAGCATGAAAAAAACTGATATTAAGGGATTTAGAATCAGCATAATTGCCATCTGTATGGTGATTCTGGTACCTAATCTACCACTATTTGCCCAACAAGACAGCCTCTGGATGCTGGAAACGGCCATCGAGAATTATGAACTACAGTTGGAAAATTTGGAAGACCCGGAGCACCTATCTGAAGAAATTCTGGAGCAGCTTGAATTATCGCAAGAAAGCAAAACCCCTAACCTTAACAATTTGAGCTATGAAGTGGCGACATATCTGTTGGAATTATCAGATTATCAGTATTATCAGCTACAACTATATATCGAGGAACATGGTCAACTATACAGTATCTATGAGTTGGATGCGATAGACGGATTTTCCGTGAAGGAACGGTTGCGGTTAGCCGTTTTAGCAGTGATAGCTCCGCCGCCAAAACGCAAACCGACCTTCAAAGAGCTGTGGCGAGCAAGCAAAAGTGTGCTTTGGGTTCGATATGGACAAGTCGTGGAACAACAGGCAGGTTACGACACAACCCGAACTAACCATTACGATGGGTCGCCAGCACATGTGCAATTCCGCTATGATTACAATG
>CAMJXE010000018.1 GCA_946409645.1 uncultured Bacteroidales bacterium | reverse complement strand
ATTTGTGTTTTTAATTATGATTTAAATCCTATAGAACATATTATTTTATATATGCTTCAAAAAGAGAAATCAAGAGGTCTAGTTAAAAAAAATAACATTATGAAAAAGTTAGTCACATTTTTGATGATAATGATCCTGTTTGCGACGTTGTCTGCACAAACTGTCACGCTTACCTTCACCGCTCAGGATGCTTTTGGACAATATGTTCAGATTGATAGAGTGGTGGTTACCAACCAGACAAAAGGATGGGAGGAAATCATCCAGTGGCCCGACACTACTTTCCTCATGCAGAACTCGTTGGGGGTGGATGATTATTTGGGAAAACGCGAGTTTGCCCTTTCGCAGAACAATCCCAATCCGTTTGTCAGCACCACTGATGTGGAGTTGGAAGTAGTCGATGAGGGAAACGTGTCTATAGAAATTTCCGATATTAACGGCCGACTCGTAGGCGCAAATCAGTATTCGTCCATGCAACCTGGCATCCATCGTTTTCGTGTGAGTATGGCTAATGGAGGCTTGTATGTGTTGACCGCCCGTCAAAATACGAAAACCTCTGCTATCAAGATGGTTTGCAAGGAAGGTGGCGCTTCTAACACCATTGATTATTTTGGAGATGTTCCGGTTAACTCCATCGTCCTGAAAGCCGGCACCGCTAACCCATTTGAATACGGCGATGAAATGCAGTATGTGGCTTATGCACATGCGGGAAACACAGAAGTGGCAAGCCTGCCTCTCACGCAAGTGCAACTTGAACCGCAAAACATTGTGCTGTCGTTTGCAGGTGCCGTCGCCAGCGACAGTCTTCCTTGTCTGGGTGCGGCCACGGTGACAGATCATGAGGGCAATGTATATAATACGGTGCGTATCGGCGCGCAATGCTGGACACGGGAGAACATGAGATGCACTACATCTCCGAATGGCTATTTGTCTTTTGGTTGTGCTGATACATCTGATAGCTATAATTCCAGCAATTATGTGCCATATTACTACGACTACACGCAATCTGGCATACCCTTTGAGGATAGAGGACTTCTGTATAATTGGGCAGGAGCGATGGATACCATATCGACGGATTATATTACAGAATCGTTTACAGGTCGTCGCGGCATTTGTCCGGCTGGTTGGCACGTGCCGAGCCAGGCTGAATGGGATACGTTGTCGATTTATTTGGCCTCCAATAATGAATACCAGTGTGGCACCCTTAGTTACAACCATATTTCCAAATCTTTGGCTTCGCAAAATTTCTGGGCTAGTTCCTTGTGCTATTGTGGACCGGGAAATGACCAGACAGCGAATAATGCCACGGGTTTTACTGCTGTTCCGACAGGCAGCTATTTTTGGTTTACGACGTATAATTACTGTAGCAAAGGCGCCTATTTTTGGGCATCTACAAGCCGAAGCAATGTGTTAGCGGGAAACATTATTATGACTTGGGAAGATTCTTTCTTAGGAATGGGTGATCCAGGTAAGGATCGCGGTCTCGCCGTCCGTTGTCTCCGCGATTAGTTCGATTCACAATTTATCATTCATAATCAAGGCGTGGCTGATGGCTGCGCCTTTTTTTTGTGATTTGGAAATAATAATTTAACAAATATTTGTTAAGTTATTATGAGGTAAAATACAATATGCTGATTTTCAATATAATAAAAAATTTTCTAAAACATTGATATGTGATTATATTTATTGTATCTTTGCGGTCTCAACGAAAAACTAAAAGAGATGGAAAATTTAGATCCCATTCAAGAGGCTCGGAGGTATGTGAGCAACGCGGAGGAAATCATCCAGAAATCCAAGTATGATCCGCTGACAAAACTCTATAGGGACAAAAAGTATGTCCGTATTGCTGGCGACACTTTGTGGAAGGGTTGCTTGATCGCCCTTGATGCCGTGTTTCCAATACGCAAGGGCAAGGGGCGCCCGTCGATTGAAAAGTACAAAGAGGCGGCTGGCAAGCGCGACCGAACACTGCTAAATCTCGTGAACACAGGATACGAGATCATGCATTTGTATATGGGATACGATGGCTGCAAAAGGAAAAAGATCTGTGATGAGGGTTTTGATATGGCCAACGACATTATTAATCGCTGCGCCATGCTGCTTCCCGCAACGGTGTGTGCGTGACTATTGCCTCTTTTCTGCAAAGAACCTCTTTAGTATTTCCCCACACTCTTCCTCCAGCACCCCTTTCCGGACCTCCGCTTTAGAGGGGAATTTGCCGTCGGTATAGACGCTGTAGCCGCGTTTGGGGTCGGAGGCGCCGAACACGAGGGTCTTCACCTGCGCGTGGGCGATGGCACCGGCGCACATGAGGCAAGGTTCTAAGGTTACGTATAGTGTGCAATCTTGTAAGTATTTGGCTCCTAAAGCGTTGGCGGCTCCCGTGATAGCCATCATCTCAGCGTGTGCGGTTACGTCTTTCAGGGTTTCCGTAAGGTTGTGCCCCTTGGCAATCACTTGATTGTCAAGCACAACGACTGCACCCACGGGGATTTCATCCTCCGCGTAGGCGTCTTCCGCCTCGTTCAGGGCGATGTGCATATAATATTCGTCGTTTAATTCCATAATGTATCGATTGGGTGGCTTGTTCTTAATTGCCCAGGGGTTGCGCTTCGCTTACCCCTGGCTACCAAGCTCTTGCCCCTAACGGGGCTGCTCAAGGAAGCATTTTTATATTACTACCCCGCTTCTATAATAGAAAGGGAATTGGGGTCGCCCGTACCTAACTACTAACTGCTAACTGCTAACTCGCAGATCCCCGCCAGGGCACACCCGTCGCAGTGCGGCTTGCGGGCGGTGCAGACGTAGCGGCCGTGGAGCAGGAGCCAATGGTGCGCACGGGAGATGTACTCCTTGGGAAAGTGCTTAACGAGCTCTTTCTCAACGGCTTCTGGGGTCTTAGCGGAGTCGGGGACGAGTCCGAGGCGGTGCGAGACTCGGAAAACGTGCGTATCGACGGGCATCGCAGCCTGATCGAAGGCGAAGGCTAATACCACGTTGGCGGTCTTTCGGCCCACGCCTGGAAGCTTCGTCAGCTCGTCTATCGTGCAAGGAATCTCGCCGCCGAAGTTACTGACGGCCATTTGCGCCATCTGCACGAGGTGCTTGGCCTTGCTGTTGGGGTAAGATACTGATTTGATGTACGTTAAAACCTCCTCTTCGGTGGCTTTCGCCAAGTCGGAAACAGTAGGGTAGGCGGCGAACAATGTAGGAGTGACCATGTTGACACGCTTGTCGGTACATTGTGCCGCTAACATCGTGGCCACCAAAAGCTCGTATGCACTGCCGAAGTTTAACTCCGAAGCTACATCGGGCTGCGTTTCCGAAAAATATTCGACAATGAATTTGTATTTATCTGATTTTCTTGCCATTGACTTATCTATTCTATTGCCTGTTGCCTATTGTCTAACCTCAATCGTCACTGTTCTGTATGAAATAAGCGGTGACTGCCTCCAAATAGGTCTTGGAGATGGGAATCTGTTGCAACCCAGTCTCGCCGAAATCAAGGTATGGGCCGTCTTTATCCTTGCGCAAGAGCATAATATTGGCGAAATTGACCAAATAGCTGCGATGACAGCGCACAAAACCATATTTTTCCAATTTTTCCTGCTGTTTTTTCAAAGTGCTGCGCAGGGTGAAACGCTCAGTGTTTTCCTTATTTTTATAATAGATGTTGACGTAGTTTTCAGCGGACTCTATATAGTATATAAGGTCAACTCGTAGTGAGAGTTGTAGCTCGTCTTTTTCGTCGAAGAAGTTGATGATTCGGTTGTTGGCGGGTTGCACTTCCGGAGCAGGCTCTGTGACTATCTCTTTAACCGTCTGTTCTACAGCGGGTTCTGATGCTATTGAGGAGGTAACGTGGTTGTCGAGAATAAAGTCGTCGCTGGAAAAGTCATTGTTAAAGGTCATCTCCTCTTCAAGAGTTTGAGAAGTTGTTGTGACTTGTTGATTTTGAACTGATTCTAATTCGGATATTTTTTCATCCTTGAATCTGGAAGAGAAGTAAAGATGCGTGATGATGGTAGGAATGATAAGGATTGTGGGTACAAAAATAACAGCGCGGGTGAAGATTTCGGAGAAGTCGCGTGTGTCGCCAACTGCAAAGTGGACGATGATAGCGTATAGGAACGCGATAAAGAAGACCTCTACGATTAACCAAGAAGTGTATTGTAAATAGTTGAGTGTGTTGCGTTTATAATATTGATACATGATGAATTTGCTGAGCATCATGATGATGGTCCCTCCGCTGACGATAATCAGAGTGTTGGTGAAAAGTTTTGCGCGAGAATAATGCAAGATATTGTACCATGCCCCTTGGAATGGGGTGAAAATATTGACAAATAGTAGGGAAAAAAAGAACACAAATATCAAGTAGAAGGTGATATTGTCCTTCGTGACATAGTATTCGGGTATCTTTCGTTCCATCATTATTCCAGAAATAATTTGCAAAAATAGTATTTTTTCAAACATGTTATACGGCCGATCTCGGATTTTGTCCCTAATAGACGATTTTCGTCCCGCAACAGTCGGTTTTGTCCCACAAAGGAGTGTGCTAATCACAATTTTAAGTTTTATTAAGAAAAATGTGGTTTTTTTGCAGCCTGAAATTTTAGACAAAACCCTATGGAATTAAAACGTATCTATGACATCATGCTCCGCTACGAGGAGCGTCATCCGAAGACGAAGATCGCTTTGTCCGGCAAGTTAGCAAAGAACAAATGGAATGAATATACCCCGCAGTTGTATAAGAAGACCGCTAATGAGTTGAGCTGTGCATTGTTGGCGAAGGGTATCCAAAAGGGCGACAAGGTGGCGGTGATTTCCACCAACCGTCCCGAATGGACCATCACGCAAATGGCGGTGACGCAAATCGGTGCCGTGCTCGTACCCATCTATCCGACTATCACCGAGGAAGATTATCGCTATATTCTCCATCATTGTGAAGCCAAGTTGGTGATCATGGAAGGCGAAATCGTGATGCGTAAAATTCAGTCGGTGGCCGACAAATTGCCCCAGCTGAAAGATATCTACACCTTCGCCGACCGTAAAGAATATCCTTATTGGGATCAGTTAATCGCTTTAGGGAAAGAGAATTACGACGAAGGCAAACTTCAGGAACTGCGCGCTGGCGTCGACGAAAAGGAGTGCGCTATGATCATCTACACTTCAGGTACCACAGGCACCCCGAAAGGCGTGATGCTTTCCCATTACAATATCATGTCTCAGATCGAAAACCTGAAGCAAATCCCCTCGAAGTGGTCGAAGAAAGGGTTGAGTTTCCTGCCCTTGTGCCACGCTTACGAAAATATGATAGTGCTTCTGTATCAGTATCTTGGCATGACAGTTTATTATGTTTCCAACCTGGCCACGATTGCAGAGGCGATGCGTGAGGTGCATCCGACGATGATGACAGCAGTGCCGCGCGTGCTGGAGAAATTCTACGAAAAAATCGAGGCTTCCGGCAAAGCCAAAACGGGTGCAGCACGCAATATTTTCGAGTGGGCTGTTAAAATAGCGTTGAAGTACAAGATTGAGCCGGAAGATCGATCCGCGATTTACAATATGCAACATGCACTGGCCGATAAGCTGGTTTATAGCAAGATACGTAAAGGATTGGGTGCTGACAACTTCGATATTCTCGTATCGGGAGCAGCTTCCCTGAAACCAGAACTTTGCTCCTTCTTTTCCGCCATTGGAATGCCCGTGTTTGAAGGCTATGGCATGACGGAAACCTCCCCCGTGATAGCCGTCTCCTGCCGTGAGAAGTACGGTCGCGAGGCCAACACCGTCGGCTTCCCGTTGGGTGGTGTAGATGTGGCTATCACCAAAGAGGGCGAGATCATTTGTAGCGGTCATAACGTCATGATGGGCTACTACAAAGACGAGGCGCAGACTCGAGAGATTATTGACGAGAGCGGTTGGCTTCACACCGGTGATATGGGGCGCTTCACTGAGCGCGGTCAGTTGGTCATCACCGGCCGAATCAAAAATATCTTTAAGACCTCCATGGGTAAATATGTCAACCCCCAAGTGATCGAGGAAAAAATCTCCCAATCCAAATATATAGACCAGATTGTGGCGGTTGGCGAGAACCAAAAATTTGTCGCTGCATTAATCGTTCCGAATTTTTCTGAAATAAAAGAGTGGTGTGAATCGGAAAAAATTATATATTCGCATCCGAAAGAGATGATTGACAATTTGAATGTTAAGAATCTGATTAAGAGTGAGATAGATAAATACAACAAGGAGTTGAGTAAGACAGAAAATGTAATGAAGTTTGAAATTCTCGCCGATGAATGGACCCAAGACAACGGATTGTTGACCCCGACACTCAAAGTGAAGAGGAACAAAATCGCGAAAAAATATGCTGATTTGATTCAAAATATGTTTGAACATAATCAGTAGGGAAAGAGTAAGCAGGTCGTTTGAGTCTTTCCCCAAGACGAGACCTGCATTCATGTGTTGTGTTATGTGCGAGAGAGGCCTCCTTATGGAGGCTTCTCTCATTTTAAACGAAAATAACCAGCTTGTTTCGAGCTGGTTACGCATTGTTGAGGCTGTCGTGGAGACCTTATTGGATGTTCTCCTCCACCATCTCTTTGATGTACGACATAACTTCAGGTTCCTGTAGCGAAACACCATCGAGGGCTTCGTAAAGTTCGTCGGTGTCGAGCACGTAGTCAACTTGCTCAGCACCGTCCTTAACTCTTTGGAAATGAAGTACGAAGTGGATTTCTGGGTGTGCAGCGATAGTGAGTACCATCGTGCCGGCGAGGTCGCCCATTGGCGGACGGTCAAGGTGGGTGAGTCCGAACACGGCAGTCACCGTAGTGCCCACGCCTAATTCGCTCTCGATGGTCATCGAGCCGCCGGTCATCTCGGAGTTCTGCTTCAGCAGAGGAAGTCCTAAGCCCACTTTGCGTGTCGTGCGCGTAGTGAAGAAGGGGTTGATGACCTTCTCCACGGTCTCCTTGCTCATGCCGCAGCCGTCGTCCTTGAAGATCAGCGTCAGCGTGTCCGCGTCGTGGTTCTCCAGCACTTCGAGGGTGATGTTGTTGGCTTTTGCACGGGTGGAATTCTGTAGAATGTCCATGATGTGCATCGACAAGTCTTTCATAACTAAGCGTTTAAGTACATGTAGATTTGCCCAGCGACCTCGAAAGTCTGCTCGGTGGTGCCCAAGACGGGAATGTCTTCTTCTTTGGCCTGTTCCAGCATGTCGTCGTCAGGTTTGTTGCCCTTGACGAGGATGACGCACGCTAACTCTTTCAGGGAGGCAATGGCGATGACGTTCTTGTGGGTCTGCAGGGTCACCCAGACGTGGCCTTCTTGTGCGAAACCCATCACATCGCTTAGCAAATCAGAAACGTAGCCGCCCTTGATTTCGGTGTCCATGTTGTTCTCACCACAGAAGACGGTGAGATTCATTTTTTCTACTAATTGTTTTACTGTCATATTGTTTGTTTATTATTTGTTGATTACTTCGTGTTTGTCCCACACTGCGCTGCGCTTGTGTGGGGTTAATTGCGCTTCGCGCGTTTTGCCTCTTCGAGGCTGCTCAAGGAGAGTGCTATATATAAACATTGTATAGACATTCTTAATTCTTAATTCTTAATGGAGAGCAGTACCTCCCGGCCGTCCTCGCCGTGGAAGGCCTTCCTGATTTCGTCGAAGCTGCGGGTCTCCATTTTCAGATAGCAGGGGGCGGTGCCGATGACATCGGGTTGGTGGGCGTCCGAGCTTCTGGTGAACATCTTGTTTTTCAGATATTTGTGTACTTTCAGAATCTCGTCTTTGTCGCCGTGTTTGGAGAGCTCTACCGCGTCGTACTCCAGATCGAAGGGGATGAAGCCCAACTGCGCGATGAGGCTGTTTTTCATCTTGTCAACGTGTGCTGGTACGAACAGTCCGCCGAGCTCGTGCACTTTGTCGGCTATCTGGTTGACGTTCTGGTCGATGGCCGAGGTGAGCAGCTTGGGTTCCTCATAGACGATGTTCATCTCTTCGTCGATCTGCACTTGGTCGCCGAAGAATTCCGGGTCGTTAGGGATGTCGGGCAGGTGCTCGTCAAGGTATTCCTGGAACTTGTCGAGTGATTCATGGTCGCCGAAATAGGCCAGGCAGTGGGCCTCCTCCTTGGTGGTGACCTCCGCGCCGCACAGCACGAAGATGTCGCGGTTGTGCGAATAATGCTCCGCGAGGCGGCAGTGGCGCGTGGCGTTGTGGTCGGTGATGGCGATCACGTCAAGTCCCCGCTCCAGCGCGATGGCGATGATGTTGTCGGGCGTCATGTCCAGATCGCCGCACGGCGAGAACAGGGTATGCGTATGTAAATCAGCTTTGTAGATGTTCATCTGACTTGGAATTTGCGGGCAAAGATACAATTTTTACAAACGTTTCTTTCATTTCTCAAATTTTGTATTTTTGCAGCCGTGTATATTTTTGCAAATCATAGTTATTCACAAACATTTTTAACAATGAAAAAATTGATTAAGATTTCAGCTTTGGCCCTGATGGTCGTTCTGACCATGACAGGCTGTAAGAAAAGTTTCACCATCACGGTGAAATCCAACAATGCAGAATGGGGTACTGTCACGGGTGGTGGCAGCTACAAGGATGGCGAGACGGCCACCATCTCCGCCATTCCCGCTCAAGGCTATTATTTCAACTGTTGGAACGCCGGCAACACCGAGAACCCCCGCAAGATTGTGGTGAGCGGTAATGCCGAGTTTATTGCCACATTCAGCGATACCCCCGGCGGTGGCGGTGGCGGCACTGAAGGCGCGGTGGAAATCTCCGGCGCGATCTCGTCGAACGCCACTTGGACGAACCATTCGGCCGGCGTGGACTACATCATCGACGGTACTTTCTGGGTGGAAGGCAACGCCTTGTTGACCATTGAACCCGGAGTGACCATTATGTTTACAGGTACGGACGGCAGTATCATCGTGGAAGAGAATGCCGGTCTGCGCATGGTGGGCACCGCTGACAATCCCATCACCCTCACGGGTCCGACCAACAACCCGAACCAAGGTGCATGGAACCGTGTGGAAATCACTTCCAAACGTAATGACAACCAGTTCGAGTATGTCAATTTCATCAATGGCGGCAGCGGTAATGAAGTCGTGGCAGTGGTTGGTAAACTTTCCATGAAACATTGTAAGGTTCTCAATTCCGCGTCTAACGGCGTGGTCCTCATCATGGATGGTGTCCTGACCTCTTTCGAGAACAATGCCATCCAACAGTGCGCTTCTTATCCTGTTGTGCTGAACTATCACAAGAAGGTTAACTGTCTTGGTGCAGGCAACAGCTACACAAACAATGCCCAAAACATGATCCAGATTGATGATGTTTGGTTAGATGAGGCCAATGTCACGGCCACATATTCCAATCAAGGTATCCCTTATTATTTGCCGACCGGTCTTCATGTGGGTGGCACGTCTGTTTTCAAAGTGAATGCCGGTGTGCAGTTTGTGATAGCTTACGACCAGGAAGTGGATGTGGATGATAATGCTTTGATTCAGGTTGATGGAACGGCTAATCAGCCCGTTATCTTCCGTGGTCTCAATAATGAAAACGGATTCTGGGACGGCATTGATGTGGATGCTGAGCGTTCCACTAACGGTGGCAGTTATCTGAACTACTGTCAGATTTTGAATGCCGGCAATGATATTGACGATGCCGCTTTATCTACCGACGAGGAGACCCGTTTAGTGCTGAATAATGTCACTATCAGCGGCAGCAACGGCTATGGTATGAAGGTTTCCATACCTGTGGATTGGGATACCGATCAATACAGTTTCTCCAACTACCATGTCTCTGCAACAGGTTTGAACTTCTCAAGCTGTGCGTCTGGCAATATTTACGAATCCAACAAGGATCAGGTGTTTAGCTCTTGGCCGGGGAACAAGAAACTGGCGAAAAAATAGAGAAAGACTTACATAAATGCTGCAAAAGCTCCTCGCCGAAAGGTGAGGGGCTTTTTTTTAGTTTCAGGTTTCAGGTTTCAAAAAAAACAATCGGATATTTCGATAATTTTGCGTATTTTTGCCGCCGATATTTTAAATGGTAATATTTTTGGTAACTGTTTGCTAATCAATATGGACAAAAGTGAAATTGAAGAAAAAGTAAACGCTTTTTTGATAGAGGAGCTGGAGATTGAGGCGGAAAAGTTGAAACCTGAGGCGCGTTTGAAGGAGGATGTCGGCATAGACAGCCTCGATTTTGTGGATATTGTGGTGATTGTGGAGAAGATTTTCGGCTTCAAGATCAAGACTGAGGAGATGAAACAGCTGAAAACTCTCGAACAGTTTTACGATTATGTAGCCTCCAAGTTGGCTTAAACCCTCAAGCATGGAGCAGGAAAGGGCTTGGCAAGGCGGAACCGATGGAACCTCGTGGATGCACAGGAACCTCGTGCGTATTGTCCGTCATATCCCCCTGCGACTAATGTATGGCTTCGTGGCCATTTTTGTGGTGCCGTTCTACTTTGCGTTCTCAAAGGGCTATAAACCTATGTATCACTATTTTAACAGAAGATTAGGTTGGCGTCCGTTGAGAGCGTTTTTTGGTGTCTATCACAACTACTGTCGCTTTTCGCAAGTTATTCTCGATCGCTTTTACATGTTCAGCGGTGGGAAGTTCGACGTGGAAGTGGAGAATTACCATCTCTATCAGGAATTGGCGGACGATGAACCCGGTTTCATGATTCTCAGCGCCCATGTCGGCTGCTACGAGCTCGCTGGCTATTCGTTAGTGGCGACGAAGAAGCGCTTCAACGCCCTCGCGTTCGGTGAGGAGGCCGAGGCAATTGTGGAGAACCGCGAGCGGCTCTTCAAGGACACCAACATCCGCATTATTCCGGTGAAGGACGACCTGTCGCACCTGTTTGCCCTCAACGATGCGCTGGACAACGGCGAAAGTGTCAGCTTCCCGAGCGACCGTCTGTTGGGCAAACAACGTACGGTGACGTGCGAGTTCTTGGGTGCACCAGCGCTGTTTCCGATGGGAGCCTTCGCCCTCGCCGCGCAACGCGACCTGCCGGTGCTCACCGTGAACGTCATGAAGGCCTCGGCGAAACGCTATAAAGTCTATGTCAACCGGTTGCGGAGAGAGGGCGAAAAACGCGATGAGCGCATCAACGGCTATGTGCGTCAGTATGTCGGGCATTTGGAGGAGGTGCTGCGGAAGTATCCGGAGCAGTGGTTTAATTATTACGAGTTTTGGGATGGTGATTAGTGAATAGTGATTAGTGAATAGTGAATAGTGAATAGTGAATCGTGAATAGTGAATGGTGAATAGTGAATGGTGAATAGTGAATAGTGAATAGTGATTAGTGAATAGTGAATAGTGAATAGTGAATAGTGAATAGTGAATCGTGAATAGTGAATGGTGAATAGTGAATGGTGAATGGTGAATGGTGAATGGTGAATAGTGAAAAGTGAATGGTGAATAGTGAATGGTGAATAGTGAATGGTGAATAGTGAATGGTGAATAGTGAATAGTGAATAGTGAATAGTGAATAGTGAATGGTGAATGGTGATTAGTGATTTGGACATACAGGGATTATTGCCGCAACGGCCACCGATGGTGATGGTCGATCGCTTGCTGTTTGCTGATGATAAATCGGCGGAGACGGCTTTGGATGTTCGCGATGACAATATTTTCGTGGAAAACGGTGCCCTGATGGCTTACGCGATGATCGAGAACATGGCGCAGACTTGCGCCGCACAGTTGGGCTACAACAACTCCCTTCGCGGAGATAACGATGTGAGGATCGGGTACGTGGGTGCAGTGAAACGGATGCGGATTGACCAGGTGCCGAGGGTGGGGGAGACGTTGCTCACCCGTATGGAGGTGCTGGAGGATTTTTGGAATATGAAATTAGTGACCGCCGAATCGTTCGTGAATGACCGCCGGATTGCGGTGGCTGAATTGACGATTGCCCTTGCGGGATAAATGATAATAGTATGATTGTAAGGAAGATAGGTGAAAGCATGATTACTCCGCTCGGCTTTACTGTGGAGGAGAATTTCGCTGCGGTCATAGCCGGCGGATCCAAATTGCGTCGCTACGAATCGTTGTGGAATCTGCCGTTCTCCTGCTTTGTGTCGCTGATTCCCGATGAAAAATTGGAGGCGGAATCGGCACGTGAATTGAGAGCGGAAGTGCTGGTCTCATTACAAACAAAATTTGAAAAAATCGCTATGCTTTCTGCGGTTAAAGCTGTGAAACAGAGCGGTATAGATCCTGCCTCCGAGCGTGTTGTCTTTATCCTTTCCTCCACCAAAGGCAATGTGGAATTGTTGTCGGAAGAGAATCCTGATTTAGAACGGGTTACGCCTGCTCACACCGCACAGCTTGTGGCTCGTTACTTCCAGAATCCCAATATGCCGATAACGGTGTCAAATGCCTGTATATCAGGTTTGTGTGCCCAGATAGAGGCGTATCGTTGTTTGATATCAGGACAATATGATACCGCTGTAGTGATTGGTGCGGATGTGCTTTCGCCGTTCATCGTGGCGGGATTCCAGTCGCTGAAGGCGTTGTCGGACGAACAGTGCCGACCGTTCAGCGCTAACCGCCGCGGGCTGAACCTTGGAGAGGCCGCTGCCGCGGTAGTCTATACGGCTTCGGACGAGAGTGCCGACGGCTGGCGGATGCTGGCGGGTGCGGTGCGCAACGATGCGAACCACATCTCCGGTCCGTCACGCACTGGCGAGGGCAGCTACCGCGCCCTGATGTCGGTGCTCGCCGAAAGCGGACTGTCTGCAGATGATTTAGCCTGTCTGAACGTGCACGGAACGTCCACGATGTATAACGATGAGATGGAGTCTATTGCCATTACCCGCGCCGGGCTGGCGGCCGTCCCCGTGAACGCCATGAAGGGCTACTTTGGGCACACCTTGGGCGCGGCAGGCGTGCTGGAGACGCTGCTCTCGATGCGTGCTGTGGAGGCCGGGGAAGTGCCCGCCACCCGCGGTTTCGACGAATTGGGCGTTTCGATGCCGGTGCTTGTTTCATCGGAAGCTGTTGACACCCAAAAGAAGGCGTTTGTGAAGTTGTTGTCCGGCTTCGGAGGTTGCAACGCCACCGCCGCATTTGTTAAGGTTTAAGGTATAAGGGGTGATGTTTTTCCTTGAGCAGTCCCGGTAGGGACAAGAGCTCGGTAGCAAAATAGAATATGATTGATTAATGAACGGAAAGAGATAGATGGAAACGATGGTGACACATAGGGTTAAATTGACGCCAGAATGTTTAGAGGTGGATGGCCAACGCGTGGCGGAGGCCGTAGCGGGCGAGTCGTTCCTGACGAAGCTGTACCGTATGTATAATATGGAGTATCCGAAGTTCTTCAAGATGGACGTGCTCTGCAAGGTTGGATTTGTTGCCTCGGAGGTCCTGTTGGCTTCAGAGGGTGTTGAGCGGTTCGTGCCGCGTGCCGACCGCGCCGTGATCCTCTTCAACCGCAACTCCTCGCTGAACGCCGACCGCGCCTTCCAGCGGACGATTGCTCATGAGGAGGAGTTTTACCCATCGCCCTCCGTGTTCGTCTATACGCTGCCGAACATCGTGACTGGCGAAATCGCCATCCGCAACAAATACCACGGCGAAAGCAGCTTCATCCTCCTGCCCGAAAAATCGCAAGAGGCGATGGAGCAAGCGATTGAACGCGCGTTTTTGGATGCAGAGACGACGAGTGTGCTGACGGGATGGGTCGAGGCGGTTTCGGAGGAGAAATATGAGATAGATCTTTTTCTTCAAAAGTTAGGTGGTATTGAACGATGCAGCGAATTGTTGGTTGCTTTTTTTTAGCAGAAACAACAAAAGAATGCAATTGTCAGTAATTCGATATATACTCAAATATGAAGAAGAAACTTTTTGTGGCTTTAGTGTTATTCCTAATTCTATTGAACGCTTGTAAAGAATCAGATTATAGGGAACAATGGACAGGAAAATATAGTTGTAAGGTGCATTCCGTTTGTGGGATTGGCAATATAGGTGAGGCCGTGGATACCATCTTTATAGATACGATGAAGGTAAGTCTGGAGGCCGATTCTTGTTTGATGGTTTCGTCCATGTCATGTAATAGGGCGTGGACATTCAAGGTGGATGAGTTTGGAAATATTGATTCAGGATACATCAATTCCAAAGTTCATACTCAAAGCATAGGTGTTTTTTCAAAAGATGAAATTTCCTTTATATACAAAGAATTGGGTGTGAATGTTTCCCGGCAATATGAGGTTGAGGGATATCGCCTTAGCGCAAATAAAAGAACAAAAATGTAACGTACCCTTCCATTTTTTAGAGAAGGGAGTCAAAAACCAAATAATATGGAATTAAAAGACGAATTAAAAACCAAAATGATCGAGGCGTTGAACCTCGAAGAGATGACACCGGCGGACATAGACGACAATGCGCCTTTGTTTGGCGACGAAGGTCTCGGACTCGACTCCATCGACGTGTTGGAGCTGATCGTGCTGTTGGAGCGTAACTACGGCATCAAGATTTCCGACCCGAAGCAGGGCAAGGAGATCTTCTCCTCTGTGAGCACCATGGCAGATTTTGTGGCTGCAAACCGCACGAAATAATGCGTGAACGTGTGGTCATAACCGGCTATGGTGTCGTTTCCGCACTCGGAATCGGGGCGGAGGCGAACTGTGCCGCCCTTCAGCGAGGCGAGTCCGGCGTGCACGCCGTGTGCTACCTGTCCACCGAACATCATGAGTTCCCTGTCGGGGAGGTGCCGATGAGCGGAGAGGAGTTGCAGGAGCGTTTAGGGTTGCCGGCGGGTGTATATTCGCGTACCCACCTGTTGGGCGTGTTGGCCCTGAAGGAGGCGTTGGAACAGTCGAAATTGCTGCAACAGAGTGGATTGGCGTTCATTTCTGGTACCACGGTCGGCGGTATGGACGTTACCGAGCATTATTTTCCCGAGCCGCAGCCCACCGGTCACGATATCCATGATTGCGGTGCCTCTACCAACGATATAGCCGACTATTTCGACTGTTTCGACTACACGATGACCTCTTCCACGGCTTGCTCATCCGCGATGAACGCATTGATTATGGGTAAATTGCTGATAGAGAGTAGTGAGCGCGACATTGTGGTGGCGGGCGGTGCGGAGGCGTTGTCGCTGTTCCATCTCAACGGCTTCAAGTCGCTGATGATTTTGGACACGCAGCGTTGCCGTCCGTTCGACAGAACCCGTGCGGGACTGAACCTCGGTGAAGGGGCGGGCTACCTCGTGTTGGAGCGTGAGAGTTCGGCGGTGAAACGCGGTGTGGAAATCCTCGGTGTGCTCAGCGGTGTTGGAAACGGATGCGATGCCTTCCACCAAACGGCCTCTTCGGAGAGCGGGGAAGGAGCTTACATGGCTATGACGCAAGCGCTTTCAGAGGCGGGGTTGAACCCCTCGGACATCGACTATGTGAACGCCCACGGCACAGGCACTCCCAACAACGATGCTTCGGAGAGTGCTGCTCTGCGGCGGGTGTTCGGCGGGAATGTGCCGCCGGTCTCCTCCACCAAATCCTATACTGGGCACACGACGAGTGCTTCGGGTTCCATTGAGGCAGTCTTCTGCCTCATGGCGATGCGCAACGGTTTCCTGCCCTGTCAAACTGAGTTTCAAACAGCTGACGAACAATGCATTATCCCGGTTTCAGGAAGTGAGCCGCCGCGTGGGAATCTGAGTCACGTGATGTGCAATGCCTTCGGATTCGGGGGCAACGATTCGTCCATAATATTGTCGCGTTATGAATAAGGTGTATGTGACGGCTGTCGTGAAGGATGTGCCGGCGGAGGAGTACAACCGCTACCTGCCGCCTATGAAGGCGCGTCGGATGGGGAAATTGCAGAAACGCGCCCTCGTAACGGCGTTGAAAGCGATGGAAGTCGGCGGGATAACACAGCCCGATGCCATTTTGAACGGTACGGCGATGGGCTGCATGGAACATTCCGTGCAGTTGCTGAAGGGGCTGGAACAGGAGGGCGAGGCGGTGAACATGCCCACGGCCTTCATGCAATCGACGCACAACACCGTGGCGTCGCTGATCGCTATTTATACGGGCAACCACGGCTACAACAACACGTATGCCCACCGCACGATCTCGTTCGAGTGCGCCCTTCAGGATGCATGGCTGCAGCTGAAGACGGGCCGTTTGCGTACCGCCTTGGTCTGCGCCAACGATGAAATCACGGATTTTCAACATCAACACCCACACTTTTTCGGGCAAATGGAGTATGCAGACCGTTCCGAGGCATGGATGCTCTCCGTTGAACCAGGCGGAAATCCGCTATATGAGCTTGAAAACGTGCGAATTATTCACCAAAAAGGTACGGACGACCGTGCCGAAATCATTAAAAAATCGTTATGAGACTAATCGTTTTGGCCATTATTCAGTCTGTCCTTTTGTGCTTCGGACAGGTGTTCCTGAAGTTAGCACTCGAAAAGATGGGAACATTTGCATGGAAAAGTTCTTTCTTTTTGGCACAGTTGACTAACTGGTGGTGGCTTGGATGCGGCGTTTGTTATGGCAGTGCAGCCGTTCTTTGGATGCACATCCTTAAAAACTACCCATTCTCCCGTGCGTATCCGCTCATCTCACTGAGCTACGTGTTTGGAATGATAGCCGCAGTGTTGGTCTTCCACGAAACTGTTCCCGCCACCCGCTGGGTCGGTGTGCTCCTGATTATGGCGGGATGCTATTTTGTGGCGCAATGATGATGATAGGATGATGAGATGATTTGATGATAAAACGATGAATATGACGATGAAAGAATTCCTTGAGCAGCCTCGAATAGGCAAAATGCGCGAAGCGCAATTAACCCCATACAATTCGTTTATAAGTTTTCTAATCCAGACAGTCATTAGGTTCAAGTCCTTTTCCGATTTCCTTGAGTGCTACCGAAAGGAGTTGGGCGAAAGAATTCTCAAATGCGAAATTTCTCGGCGCGGCATGTTTGAAGAGGATGCCTCTGCCGTTACGTATCACAACTTTGCGGCTTTCTCCGCTGGTGAGGAAAACGACATTCATAGGCACCTGTGTGCTGAGTCCCAATTTGTTCACGGCGTATGCGCCCGCAGGAACAATCTGAGCCTTGTCACGTTTGGCAATAGCTTGGGCAATCTCATCAAAACCGGGATAGATTACACCCAGTCCCAAGTCAGTGTCTGTTTTCGGGTAGCAATAGATGCCCCTTGCCACGCGAATGATGCGGCCCTCGTCTGTCAGTCTTTCAAGTGCTTTTTGCACCGCGACGGCTGTCCCATACTGCGAAAAACGCGAAGGGGTGAACACAGTCCCTCTTCCGCATTTCCTAACAGATTCAAGTATCTTATCATCAATAGATTGCATATTGTTATACCTTAAAAATTTGTCGCAAAAATACAATATTTTTGCGACAAATTCAAAAAAACGTTTTTTTACATGAGTGACTCTTGTTCAAAAATCTCATCACGTGTATTCCGTAAGGGCGGAAGTTTCCAAGAACGGTAAGCAGCATGTTATGCAAAAACAAATCCGAGTGTTCTATATTTTTATCATTTTTGCACTTGAAAAATTATCAAAATTTCAAAGGTATATGGATAAGATTCATTCTATCAATGATGGAGTTTCGCTTCGAGTTTTATTCATTTTTGCATCATTCTCATACGCATTAAAACAATGCAAAATAACACAAAACATTTTGAATGACAATATGTTTAATGAATATATTGATTACGATGATGTTTATACAGGGAGATTCATCAAATACCCTTCACAGTTGGCGGCCGCTGTAGAGTCGTGTCAAAACATTCACCTACCGTACTAATTTTTTGTATTTTTGCACCTGTTAACCAAGCACGCCAACTAAAGCGGGAAAAACGCTCTAAAAGTGCTTGATAATAAGAACAATTGTCAAAGAATCAGATAATAACGAAAATTTGGAATAATAACAAAGGAAAGGTAAAGTAACATATTTCATATTATAGCATCAGCTATTTATTCAGAGTATCGTGAAACGTAGGAAATTTCAACGATGAAATGCATGAATAAGTCAGCCGATGCCCGTGTATCAGCGCGGGCATGACTTATATCTTAGTAGTACAGGTACATCCGAGGACCTCAAGATTCAAGAGAAGAGCCATGAACGCGCTTCTTTTGTGTCCTGAGGCCTTTTAGTAGTTACCTGTAAGCAAAGCCTGGAGATATAGTTTTGGTGCTGACTAAAACTGTATAGCCATGCTGATAGACAACAAGCATATCTATGGTTCCACCCAGACCATCAGGACGGTGTGGGACTGCATAGCCGAATATTCCAGCCCCGAAAAGGGCAGGACTGGCAGAATGGATATTGTGACGGGTTTCTTTTCCATCGCCGCCCTGCACATCCTTTATACCGAACTCTCCAAGGAGAACAAGTATCGCATTGTGTTGGGTGACATCCATGACATGATGCGCGATGAGAAATTTCTGAAACGGGCCGTTGACCTGCTTCAAGGCGATAGCGCCTTGGAAAGTGGCTTCCAGCTGACGTTTTATGCCCGGGACGCCGTAACATTTCTGAAACAGGCTTCCGTAGAAGTTCGGACCATCAACAACACGTTCTGTCACGCCAAATCCTATCTGTTTGAAGACAAGACCGATGCCATTCACGACTACGGTATTGTGGGCAGTTCCAACCTCACCGAAGCCGGACTGGGTATCAAAGAGAGCGCCAATGTGGAGCTGAACATGGTGGAGACCGGACGCGACAACGCCACGGTTCGGGATTTGAGAACTTGGTTCAAGGATATTTGGGAACATGTGGCGGCCACGGATATCCCCATACCCGCTGCGAAGGGGAAAACCAAGAACAAAAATGCCAAAGCGTATATCATCGAACAAATCGAGCGGATGTTCAAGGCTTATACCCCCGAGGAGATTTATTACAAGATTCTCTTCGAGTTTTTCAGGGCCGACATTGAGATGAACGAATCACTTGAGTATAAGCGTGATATGGAGTTTCTGCAGAAGTCGAAGGTGTGGCAGACGCTGTATAGTTTCCAACAAAGCGGGGTTGTCTCTTTGGTCAAATTGCTCACCCGTTACGGCGGAGCCATCCTTGCAGATGCCGTAGGTCTCGGTAAAACCTTCTCCGCCCTCGGGGTCATCAAGTACTTCCAGAACAACGGCTACCACACCGTGGTTCTATGCCCGAAGAAACTGCGCAACAACTGGACGAAATATTTGGTGAATGCCAATTCCCGTTTCGAGGAGGATCGGTTCAACTATGTGGTGCGCTGCCATACGGACTTGCAGCAGAATCGTCTTAGCAACTATAGCGACAATATCACCAAATCAGCTATTCAAGATTATGAAAAGCTGCTCGTGGTGGTGGATGAGAGCCATAATCTCCGCAACGACAAATCGTGCCGCTACCAGATGCTGTTGGACGACATCATCAACGAATCAGCCAGACGCGGACACACCGTGAAAGTGCTGCTGTTGTCCGCCACGCCCATCAACACGGGACTCAAAGACATCCGCAACCAGTTCAAACTCATCGGCTACGACGAGAACCGGCACTTCTACGAGGAGTTCAAGCTGCCTGCACCCGATGCCGAAACCGACATGTTGCGCACCATTTTCCAGCAAGCCAACGCCAAATACACCGAATGGGCCAGCGAGCCCAACCATACCGTTAACACCCTTCGCGGAAAGCTAAGCAGCGTACACCACTTCTTCACTCTCACCGACGAACTGATCATCGCCCGCAACCGCGCTTTTGTCACCTCTTTCGAGCCAAGTCTGCAATTCCCTTCGCAACTGCCACCACAGAACGAACATGTAGGGGTGCAGAACATTGGAAAGTACAGGGATATTGATGCCATGTACGACGACATGAAAATCCTCCGACTGACGGCATACCAGCCCACCCAATACAATTACGAACTGAAGGAAGCATTCATCAAACAGGCCGATTTGGTACTTCAAATGGTTGAAGAACAGCAATCTAAAAAAGAGTTGACAGATGATGAGAAACTGTTGTCCACCATTTTGGTAGCCTTGAGGAATGAAAACAACAAGGATGCTCTGCAACAAATCGTGATTCAGAATTGGATTGTAAAGCAGTCCATCAAAAGCCATTACGGTGGAAAAATCCCATGGGACAATAACGCTCTACGCGAGCTTTCCTTGGCGGGCATGATGATTTCGTTATTTATCAAACGATTGGAAAGCTGTTGGGATTCTTGTCTGTCCACGCTGACCAAAGTGAGAGACTTGCACGAAAGATGGTTGAAGTTAGCGGAACAGCGAGCCAATGCCGAATTGGATGACGAAGATGAAATCACAGATAACGAGGACGATATGGAAACCATTGGCAAGCGTACCATTGACTTTTCCAAGATGGTGCGGGTTGACGATTATGTCCATGATTTGAAGAAAGACATCTCCATTCTGAACCGCCTTATCGCCAATCTCGAACAGTATGGAAATGAAATCAAGAGCGGAAGCAGGAAAGATGAGAAATTAGAGACCCTTAAAGAGGTGATCCGGCAGCGCAAAGGTCGGAAAGTGGTGGTTTTTACCTCCTACGCCGACACGGCACAATATCTTTACGACCAAATCAATGGATTGTTCGCCGATGTGGAGTTAGTCACAGGTGACATTGATTCAAATGTGCTTGAAGAAAAATTGGAACGCTTTGCACCGTACAGCAAGCTGTTTATGGAAAAGAAGTGGGATACGCTTTACAAGTCCAACCACATCAACCTTGAAGATTACAAAGACAAGCCGAAGGATTTGTATGCCATTTGGAAAGAGTTGATTTTCAAATCACCGGTGCACAAAACGGTGCAGGAACAGCTCCTGCATCCTGTCACCATTTTGGTGGCCACTGACTGTGTGAGCGAAGGTCAGAACCTGCAAGATGCCGACACGGTGGTCAATTACGACATTCACTGGAACCCTGTGCGCCTTATCCAGCGGTTCGGCCGTATTGACCGAATTGGGTCGCCCAACAGCAAGATACAGAGTGTCAATTTCTGGCCTTCGAAGGACATTGAATCTTATCTTGGTCTTTCCGAGCGCGTGAGCAACCGCATGGTGGCCATGAATGTGGCCGGTTCGGAAACGCTACAGGCCAACGAGACCATCGCCCAAATGGAAGTGAACAACCAGTTCCGCCAAAGTCAGGATGCTCGCAGTCTGAAATCGATACACGATGACTTGGTGGGCGAGATTGAGGATATGGGGACACCAACCTTCGATCTATTGTCGCTATCCGAATTCAAGGCCGATGCCGAGCAGTTTGTGCAAAACTCCGACCGTTTGAAAGAGTTGGAGGAGATGCCCAATGGCGCTTTCTCGGGCTTCCGCTGGAACCTGAAACCATACGCCGACTACCCCGAATGTCTTGTGGCTTTGTTGCGCCATCGTGATGACAACAAAAGTTTCCATCTGCTTTGTCTGCCTACGGATGAGCAATCCGCCCCAGACTTCAAATCAATTGACAAGGCCGAGGTGCTGAAACTGCTCGCCGACCATAAGAAAGAGCAAACCTTCTTGCCTCAGGATATTCTCGCTGCAAACCCCAAAGCCTTGAAACGCCTGGCGCGTGTCATCACGGGCTGGTTCGCCCCGCGAGATCAACAGACCACCATCAGTGCCGTGATGGATTTGCTGAATGGCAACCCCGACAACGTGGTGCAGGGCAATCGCGACGAGACCATAGAAGAGCGCACCGACATCGGCAAATACGACCTCATTGCTTGGGATTTGGTATCGGAAATGAATCACGAATAATACAGCAAAGTTATGAAAGAGACACTCAAACTGTTCACCAAGAGCGACTTGCGTAAAGCATCACTATGCCTGCTCGACCAATTGGAAATGCGTTACACCCTCGGTGCCGGGAAGCCTTTGCAGACGAAGGATTTGTTTGCAGGCAAATCCCTTTCAAAAGCGGCCAAAGAGGCGTTGGACATCGTGACGGCCACTTGGTTCGTGGCACTGATTGACGAACGCACCTTTGACGGTTACCGCGATAATTTGGAATTGCGGACGGCTATAGAGGATGCCAAAGACGAGAAATACAAAGGCATGTTCATTTTCGCCATTGAGGTGACGCCCGAAGCCAAACTCTCGCGCACTGTTGCCGCCAACATCACCCGCGCTTTCAACAAACTGGCTGTTGACAAGCCTGTGGTGGTGATGATCAGACAGGCAGAGCGATTGTCCATTGCCACTTGCGAGCGCGGAAGCTACGCCCGAAGCGGCAATATTGGCGAGAAATTGGGCAAAGTGTCGGTACTTCACAACATCAACTGTGCCAATGCCCACCGAGGCCATTGCGACCTGTTGAAACGGATGGAGGGCAACCGTGCCACCAATTTCGACAGCCTCTACAAGAAATGGCTCGAAGTGTTTGATGTCAAATTGCTCTCGAAACGGTTTTACGACGAACTTTTCGAGTGGTATCAGTGGGCTATGTCACTGGTCGGCAGCGGGCGGATGCGTTTCCCCGCCTGGCCGAAAGACGGACATGGCAAAGAGAGCCGCGACGAGACTGTCATCCGTATCATCACCCGCATGCTCTTCATCTGGTTTATCAAAGAGAAAGGGCTGATACCTGCCTCTTTGTTCAACAAACGTGAGCTGATGCGCATCGTGAAGGATTTCAATCCTCAAAGTGCCAGCGCACATAACTATTACAATGCTATTCTGCAAAATCTCTTCTTCGCCACGCTCAACTGCGAGAAACCGGACCGCAAGTTCATTCCCGAATCCTATCACGGCAGGAACGAAGGCTACGGAGTAAACAGTCTCTACCGGGGCGACGACCTGCTGAACATCGGGAAGGAAGAGTTCAAGGCCCTCTTCAAAAACATTCCCTATCTGAACGGCGGTCTGTTTGAACGGTTGGACAGCGGCCAGAACTATTACGACGGGTTCAGCAAAGAGGCGAGACGCCGCGCCGTGGTGCCCGACATGCTTTTCTTCCGCGAAGATGTGAATGACGGACACTGCGGTTTGATCACTCTTTTCGAGAAATATGTGTTCACGGTGGAGGAGAACACGCCCATTGAGCAGGACATTTCTCTCGATCCGGAACTGTTGGGGCGCGTATTCGAGAACCTCTTGGGAGCGTATAACCCTGAGACACAGGAAACCGCTCGCAAGGCGACGGGCTCCTATTACACCCCGCGTGAGATTGTGGAGTATATGGTGAACGAGTCGCTGGTGCAGCATCTAATCAAGACGGGTATCGATGAGAAGCAGATTCGGGGTTTGTTGGAGTACCACGATGGAACGCAGACCGAGCTCACCGACGAGCAGCGCAAGCGGGTGATGACCTCGCTTTACCACGTGAAAATTCTCGATCCCGCGTGCGGCTCGGGTGCCTTCCCGATGGGCATGTTACAGCAGATGGTACATGTGTTGCGGCAGATCGACCCCGACAACGCCCATTGGGAGGCGTTCATCAAAACTACGGCAGGTGCGCAAGCGGAGCAGGCCTACACCAAGACCAACGACGCGGAGACACGAAAGTTACAACTTGATGAAATCGAAAACGCCTTCAACCTCCGACTGGCCAACCCCGACTATGCCCGCAAGCTCTTTATCATTCAGAACTGCATCTACGGCGTTGACATCCAGCCTATTGCCATGCAGATCTCGAAGCTCCGTTTCTTCATCTCACTCATTAGCGAACAGAACAACGACAGTATATTGCCTCTACCCAACTTGGAAACCAAGTTCGTTTGTGCCAACACGTTGATTGGCGTTGACCGGCACGGTGGCACCATTTCCAGTGCAGAAATAGAGGATAAGAAGGATGAACTCTTGGAAGTTAGAAAGAAACTATTCTACGCCCGTACTGCCCGTAATAAAAAGAAATTCCGTTCCGAAGATGACGCTATACGGGAGGAATTGGAAAGGATGATTGCCGACCTGTCTGGTTTTGGCAGCGACGATGCCCGCCAGCTCGTCGCCTGGAACCCCTACGACCAGAATGCCTCCTCGCCCTTCTTCGATGCCGAGTGGATGTTCGGGGTAAAGGACGGGTTCGACGTGGTGATTGGAAACCCGCCGTATGTAAATGTAGAAAAAATTGATAAAACAATAAAGAACAATATTAAGCTGTTTACAACGGCATATCAAAAATTTGATTTATACGTGTTGTTCTATGAAATTGGAATAAAACTCCTGAAAGAAAGGGGTAATCTAACATATATCACTTCAAACAAGTTCATGTCTCAAGGATATGGACTACTTTTGCGCCAATTATTGCTACAAAAACAAATAAAAAGGTTGGTAAACTTCAACTACGACATATTTGATTCAGCTACTGTTAGAACGTGTATTCTTTCATTGATAAATGATAAGCCAAAGAAAGACAACGACATTCTTGTAATTGATGTTAATGAGAAGGGTGATAAATACATGTTTGAGCAAAGGCTGTATAACAAAATACATCAATCACTTTTCTACGACACAGACGAGAACAATTTCAGAATCAGTCTTACTAGTGAAAAGACAGATTTGTTGTCGAAGATTAAATCTAATTGTTTGTTTGTCGAAGAGATATGCTCTGTGAATTACGGATTACGGCCAAGTAGTGAAAAGCTTGGGCTAAAAAAAAGCTCATTTATACATTCGTCAAATTATTCGGGCAAGTTAAAAAAATATTTCGAAGGAAAAGATATGGGCTATTGGTTGGTAAACAGCTATCAGTATCTTGATTATCAGCCCGACATTATGTATAATGCCATGTTCCCTCAACTGTTTTCAAACGAGAAACTAGTTGGTATTAGAACATTGAGTGATATATCTAAATTACGGTTTATATATGACAATGAAGGAATGTATTGTAATGATTCTGTAGTCATATTGACATTATGGCATCTGATGAACGGTGTAAATTATCCAACGATTGTTAGGACAATTTCACCAAAAGCAATCCACATGTCGGAACAGTTTTCGTATAAATACATTCAAGGCATTCTCAACTCGCATCTGATCAAATTCTACTTCAATGAATTAATGTATGATGGAACACATTTCTACCCTAACCATATGAAACAATTACCTATCAAACGAGCCACCCCCGCCCAGCAGAAACCCATCATCGCCCTGGTTGACAAGATCCTTGCCGCGAAGGAGGCGAACTCGCAGGCGGACACAGGTGCGTGGGAGCGGGAGATTGACGGGCTGGTATATGGATTGTATGGGTTGACGGAGGATGAGGTGAAGGTGGTTGAGGGGGGGCGTGTGAAAACAGCCTTCTAAAACTTATCTGCTCAGTTTGAACGTTGTGCCCGTACTGCAAAAAGACAGCTTCACGCCTTTTTTATAAAACCTTTTCTCGATGGCCTGCCTAGTTGAATCGTTCTTAGGACAACGGTTTGAAAAGACAGCGAATGCCATTCGTGATGCATTGCTTTTGGAAGGGGGAATTCTGTCAATCGTATCGTTAAGCTGCTCAACTGCACTGGAGGTGTCGCTGCCCTTCAATTCCACGAAATATTGGTCACCGTGCTCAACACTTTGCAACAAAAAGTCGCATTTTCGTCCATCCTGTTCGTTAAATACACAACCATCCACCTTGATGGCGAGATATTGGGCGGCTGTAGGGTTTTCAAATGTGATTTTCGAGCGTTTCTCGCCGAAAACAATTTGAGAATGATTTTTCGCTGTTACGCATTTTTCCGGGATTGTAGTGGTCATAGTGAGATGAGGTTTGAAAAGTCAGATGAGATTATGTCGGAAACAGCGTCCAAATCGTTTTGTGAGATGAGGCGGAGTTCGTTATCTTTAATTTCTTTTACCGTGCCATTAGAAACAGAATACACATTGATGTTTTCAAATGGCACTGTAGATTTCTTGCCTATAATTGTCTCTGCTGCTTGGTTGTCAGATTCTGCCGCCTGTATGAGATTGTTGAATGATGATAAAATATACGGACTATGAGTGGCAATCCATATTTGATTATCATCCACCAGATTGATCCTTTCTGCCATCCATTTTATTAATGCGTATTGAGTGGACGGGAACAGATTCTCTTCCGGCTCTTCGAGGTAAAGGGATGTATATTGCGTTTTCGCATAGTTGTTTAGTGTCCAATCGAATTCTTTGGCCGTTTCATAATCATCAAATGGCTTGGCTCGCAACTCCGAAGATTCTGAGGATTGATGTTCCGGTCTTAAGACAAATTTACCCCCACCCAAATACGGAAATTTTTCTTGATATAACAAATTCTCAAGGTTCTCTAACTCATTTTTCATCTCAACCCCATGACGTCTTTCTTGGGCTCGTGCATACAATGTCAGATACTCGATGATTCCACAAAGCGGAATGACCGATTGGAGTCCACTTGACACATTAGAGAACAGCAGTTCTTTTTCATTGTCAACCCGAACGCTTTCCCTGCGATTTTCTTTATCATAGTAATACGACATCCCCAAATCGAGGATTTCCAGATGATTCTTCTGGGAAAAGAAACTGCGGGCGTTTTCCCAATCAGACAGATAGTTCAGCGTATTGTTTTCATTGGAAAAAGAAATATCGAACCAATTTGGAATGACAGCTACAATATTACGTTCAGCGGGGATGTAAGCGATTTTAGGACGTCGGTAAGTCCATTTTTCCGACCTGTTCCAGTTGAACTTGTATTCTAAATTAGAAGCAGACCCGGAAATGGTGAATGACATGTGTGAAGATTCGTATTGTATCAGAAAATCCTCATTTAGGAAGCCGTCAAGCTTGTGAAAGTCAATCAAGCGTTTCATAAACACGTCATCATTGAGGTACTTTTCGTGAGATTGACTCAACTCTATTCTTTTCTCCACCCATTTGCAAAATGAGGCTATTTTCAAGATACAACTTTTCCCACTGCTCTGCGGACCAATAAAGACATTGAATTTTGTGATGTCAATAACGACATCTTTCAAAGGCCCTATATTCCTGATTGTCAATCTGTTTTTGTCCATAATAGTAACAAATAATCTTCTACAATTTTATCGTCTGCAAAAGTACTGAAAAAACAGACATCCTCACATAATATTGTAATGCTTCCTTTCATTTTAAACACTAACCCCTCTGTAAATGCCGTTCCCGTGGGAGGAATGTGAGCGGGAGGAGGTGGCCAGATCTCCCGCATCTTACCATCTCCGATAGGGGGATGCTGTAAGACACAACAGCGAGCAGTCTTTTATTGAAGGAAACTGGCCCTCGCTTTATGGGTAGAAGCCAATGCTAAAAACATTTTAGGATTTTTTTGCAGAAAGAAATTAAAATTTTCTGTAGCTTTGCAGCGATAAATGTCGGCAAAACAAGGGGAAATCCAAAAACAGCCCTCCGGGTTCGGAAGACTTTGGATTTCAGGCGTTTGTAAAACGCTGTCCCCTATTTGCTGTCCCCTATTTGCCTCCATGTTGGAAACATGGAGGAATAGTTGGTTTTATCATTGACGACATCGAAACGGCTTCTGGGAGGATCCAAATAGACACGTAAGGTTGGGATGGTCTCACAAGGGAATGAGGTGGGCTGAGGCATAAATTGATGTGTCTAGAGAGTGGAAAAGTACTTCTGGAAACCAAATACGGTGCTTATAGGTCAACAGATCTGGAAAATATTCTTTCGTTATGACTCATGATGAGAAATGGATAGAAAGATATGAGGAGGCGATGCTGTTCTATAAAGAGAACGACAGAAAGCCTTTTCGCTATATTCCTGAAGAACGTAATTTGCGGTCGTGTTGGAAGACTACAAATAAGCGTATAACTACAGGGGGACTGAAGCCTGACAGAGTGGAGAAATTCAACCAGTTGGCTTTCAGTGGCGGAGGGGATAAGCAAGATAATCACAACAAGTAGCACCGTTCCAGCCAGCTTGACGCGTTAGCGGCAAGTCTGCTTCTGCTAAAATAAGGAAGCAAGCCCGCAGGTGGAAAGCCGCCCACGGACTTGTAGTAATTAATACTTTATAGATTATGTGGCCAGATAAAGAAGCTGAAATTGACTACCTGAATTTTGGGTATATGGTAGATATGGTTGCAGACATAGCGACCAATAGAGATTTGTCCCCTTCGACAATCGGATTGTATGGAGACTGGGGTAGTGGTAAGTCCAGTCTGATGAAGTTAGCTCAAAAAAAGATTGAGGGGAAAAATCCAGTGAACAAGAAAGAGAAAGATAAGGTTAAAACTCTTTGTATAGAGTTTAACGGGTGGCTTTTTGAAAGTTATGAAGATACAAAGACTTCTCTTTGTGGTGCCATATTGGATGCTTTGGCTGACGAAGAGCGATTCAGTAAAGAAGTCACTGATTATGCCAAAGAGCTTATCAAGAAGATAGATTTCAAAAAGATTCTTGGGAAGGGTCTCAAATATGGGTTGGACTTTTTCTTGACTGGCGGGATTGGAACATTGACAGATTTGGCATTAAGCAATGTTTTGACATCTATTAAGACAAATGCTGGCGAGGTAGACGCAAAAGAGATTGAAGAAATCCTTGGCAAGTTTAAGAAAGAAGAAAATACTCGGACGGAAATCAAGAATTTCAGGGAAGAGTTTAAGGAACTGCTGAAGAAGAGCAAAGTAGAAAATGTGGTCGTATTCATTGATGAACTTGACCGTTGCTTACCTGATACTGTTCTGGAAGTTTTCGAAGCTATGCGTTTGTTCCTTTTTGTTGAAGGAATGTCGTTTGTTATTGGCGCGGATGAACGTCTCATTCAGTATTCCATAAAGAGCAAATACAAGGAAATCCCTGGCAATAATCTTGATGTCGGGAAAGAGTATCTAGAGAAAGTTATTCAATATCCTCTTCATATACCTCAACTTACCCGTACTGAAGTTAACCAATATCTGGCCTGCTTGCTGTTAAAGCAAA
Organism: uncultured Bacteroidales bacterium; assembly: GCA_946409645.1. GTDB lineage: Bacteria > Bacteroidota > Bacteroidia > Bacteroidales > WCHB1-69 > F23-D06. The sequence continues at coordinate 12,055 of CAMJXE010000018.1, read as the reverse complement.
GCTTAACAGAAGAACAATTCAATAGAATACTTGAAGTAGTTTATTCTCTAAAACCAGACCAGGATTTAACCATGGAATTGCTCAGTGAAAAGTTGTCTGATATATCTGAGAGATGCAAGAACGATATGGCTTTAGCCAGACAGATTTCATCAGTGCTGGCTCCCTGCATTAATGGAAACCCTCGTCAATGTAAACGATTCCTCAATACTCTGTATATGAGGTTGGATCTTGCGAAGGCAAGGAACGTGACGCTTGATAAAAATACATTGGCAAAACTGATGCTGGCTGAGTATTTTAATCCAGAGTTTTTCAAGGCCGTTACAAAACCAGAGAATAGGGAGATTTTCAAGACGTTTGAAAGAGGAGAAGAGTTGAATGATGAGAATCCTTTTGCAGCGTGGAAAGACAAGGATTGGGTGAAAAATTGGATGATGAATGGAACAAATTTGGGTGAAGAAGATTTGGGAAAATATGTCTATTTCGCTGATGTCAAAAATCGTTATGGACAGTCAAATCTGGACCAGTTAAGCCCCAGTGCTCGTAAATGCTACGAGTGTTTGGTGGATGGTACTGAATCCAACAGAAACAATGCTCTCAAATTAGTAGATAGTTTGGCCCCTGGCGAGAAAGCAATCATTGCATCTGAAGTGTTTACAGTGATAGAAAGTTCGTCGACAATGAATGTGGCGATTCTACGTTCTTACACAGATTTCTGTGTAAAGGCTAGTATGATAGAAGAAGCCTTAAAGAAACTGATGGAACTTCCGGCAAGTAGATATACGGCAGTTGCTTATGGCCAACTGTCACCTTTCATATCAAAACTTTCTACCGAAGAAGCAAAGAAATTCAACGATTATCTTTCTACAAATGCTGAAGTAAAGAAAACCATTGAAAGACATGCTCAGTTAGAATCAATTATTCCATCAAAAAGATAATAATGGGAACATCAAGTTTATATGGAGGTCCTAAGAAAACATCGTTGCTGCCTTCTGATTATAACCCTGACGGAAATCTTGGGCAGGATGTTCCTGCCGGGGATATACCAGTTGGTACTGACCCGAATGCATATAATCCTGAAGAAGTAGGATTTCAAGAGGAGAATCCTGAAAATGGTAATCAGGAAGGACAAAAAGTCGAACAACAAGCCCAGCCCAGCGTTTCATGGGGAACTGTTCGTAGTTCCATGAGGAAAGCTATGGGCAATAGGCGCCGTGGTAATGTGCAGAGTGTAATAAGGAATTATACCAAAGCACTTGGTGGGCATACTAATGCAACACGACAAGCCGCAAAGGTTCGCAAAACCGCGGGAGCTGTTTACTCATTTTTTGTAGGAACCCCTGAAGCTATTCGACAACGTCTTGAGGAAGCTGGAATAAGATTTGAAGGGCGGCCTACAAAAGATATCTTTAATGATATTTGTAACCTTCTCGCCCCTGTTCCCATTGATTTGGAAGATTCATTAGCGAATATGGCTTTGCAGGAAACGTTTGCTGATGTTGCTACCGATGAAAGTATTAATCTTAGCGAGTTTAATATTTTCAATGAGGAGTTGCTTCAGCGACTTGTTGGTGGACTAATTAAGCACTATATATTTGACAAGCTGATTATGCAATCGGAGCAGACAGCACTGAAGAACTGTGAAAGTACATCAGACTTACGTGAATTAGAAAAATCAATTAAGCAATACATAGATGGAATTGTGGATAGTGTTGTGCCTAATATAGTCAAGAGCGGGATAAACCCGGCTGACTTCAATAGGGCTATTGAGACATTGTTTGATATTTCGTATCAACAAATGGAGGAACTGTAATGAAATCAAGTTTTGTATTTACACTTTCTGAAAATGATGATTACCATGTTGATGGGTCAACAACGGTAAATATAAATGATGCTTCTGAGTTCCAATATACATTCTGGAACCCAACAACAGGATTAGGTAAGAAGCAGCTTTATATAACTCCAAAACAGTTTACGAAAGAAGCTCTTGATTTGTTCTACATATCCTTAATGGTTTATTGTGTTGACAAAAGGGTTAGTCGTGAGGCGCAGGAAGACGCGTGGACACGTAATCATGAAATGTATATTCCTGTTATTCAATTGGAAAAATGGGAATCATGCAAGGATACTCTAACAAACGCACTTGACTTCCTTACTGGCGATCATTGGACGCTCCACTTTCGTAGAAGAGTAGGGTTAACAGCAGATGAGGTTTCCTATATGAAGGGTAGATTGCGTTTTCGTCGTACCACCAGAAGAGTCGATGCTGACACTTTCTGTATGCTTTCAGGAGGTCTAGACTCTTTTATAGGAGCCATTAACTTGCTGAGTGATGGAAAGAAACCAATGTTTGTGAGTCACTATGGAGGTGGAAAAGGAGTTAAGAGCTATCAAGATAGAGTTATAATGTCTTTAGCAACCAAATATGGGGTTGACTTAGAGCGATTCTTCAGATTTTATGCTGCTTCATCTAATGGGGTTGAGGATTCTACTCGGTCACGTTCTTTGATGTTTTTTGCCCATGCTTTTGTTCTTGCTTCTGGCATGGGACATCATGTGGATTTGTATATTCCTGAAAATGGTGTAATATCGCTAAATATCCCTTTAACGGTTATGCGTTTAGGCAGTCTGAGTACCCGTACTACACATCCTTATTTTATGGGGCTTATACAGGAATTGCTCATAGATTTAGGATTGGATATTACGTTAATTAATCCCTTCCAAATGATGACTAAAGGCGAGATGATGAAGCGGTGTAAAGACCAAACATATTTGAATAACCATTATCAATATACTTTATCTTGCTCGCATCCCGACCAAGGGCGATGGACGGGTGAAGATGCCGGTCATTGTGGTGAATGCTTGCCTTGTACTATTCGTAGGGCTGCTATCCTGGCCGCTGGTTTGAATGATGTATCCACTTATCGCCACAACTATGATACGGATAAGGGAAAAGAAGCATTGAAGTCATACAAACTTGGTTTGGCGACACCCAAAGACAGCTATGCTGCTATACAAATGTCTGGACCTATAACAGAGCGACAGGATGAGTATGTAAGGTTGTATGAGGATGGTATTAAGGAACTAAAGAGTTTTATTGATTCACTCTGATGGAACATCTTTTTGACACTCATTTCCATTTAGACTTGCAAAAAAATCGTGCAGCCTCAATCAGAGAAATTGAGGAAAGACAGATTTATACAATAGCTGTCACAAATCTGCCTGAATTATATAGGAAAGAATCTGGAGAGATTGCAAGCAAGTATATTCGTTTTGCACTTGGATTTCATCCTGAACTTGTATGCAAATATCAGAGTCAGATACCGTTGATGTGGGATTTGCTGCCCGAAGCAAGATACATAGGTGAAGTAGGGTTGGATTATACGGAAAAAGAAGGGCAAAACAATCAATTTGCTTTTTTTGGTGAATTAGTGGAGCGATGCAGGTATGATAGTCGTAAGATAATGACTATACATTCCCGCCGTGCTGTTGGGATGATTCTTGATATCCTTAGGGATAATTATAGGTTTAAGGCAATATTGCATTGGTTCACAGGAAGTAATGAAGAATTGAGAAAGGCAATAGAATGTGGTTGCTATTTTTCAATAAATGGGGCAATGATGAAATCGAAGCGATTTCTTGATATGTTGCCTTTGATACCGTCAAATCGTCTTTTGCTTGAAACGGACAGTCCATTTACATACTTTTCAGGAACGCATTTTGAGACTTTACGTAGTATAAATGAGTCTTTGAAAACCTATAAGATAGAAGTGGATGTTTGGTCTAATTTCAGAAGATTGTTGGAATAGTTGATTTGTACGGAGTGGGGTATCGAAAACAGAATATAGCCATCCAAACTTGAACAAAATGGGGATTGAAGAAAACTACGGTTTAATCTTCTTTCTTGGAAAACGGGGCTCAGGTGTAGGGAGAATGGAGGATGCCTGCCATGCTCAGGGAGTGCCTGAGCCGGAATATGAGGTGTCTGGTGGATTTGTGAGGATTGTTTTTAAGAGAAGTAATCCAGGGATGGCCCAGACTGATTTAAATCTGATCCAGAACTGATCCAGAGTGGTCCAGAGGTGGCGCAGACCGTCTATAACGATGACTGTTGCCAAGAGGAAACATTAGCCGTTTTCCACAAAGAGTCCCGACCTTTACAATAAAACACAGAGGAGACTTTTATCACATAAGCCCGTTAGCATATGCTGGCGGGCTTTTTTTACAATTTCAATTGCCAAAAACCAGAAATATGTTTTGCGTTACTGCAGTCCATTCCTTCAAAATCATACCGTTTAGTGCAGTTTAGAAAATTAAAAATTTACCATTTAGTGCAATTAGCGATTGTAATTCATTGAAAAAGTGTATTTTTGCAGCGAATTAAAATATTGCAGACATGAATGAATTGGAAAGAGTGTTGCGCGACCAACGGGAGGAACTGGAAAGCACCAATTTCAGCCAGTTTGTCACCCGTAGGGAAGAATCACAATTGGAACTGGACAGCCCTGTGGCACAAATCGTTATCGGTGTGCGGCGTTGCGGAAAGTCCACCTTATGCCAGAAAGTGCTTAAAGAGAGCGGCGTGTCTTTTGCCTACGCCAACTTCGATGATGCCGTGTTGGCTTCCCTGAAAGCCACCGAGATGAACCTCCTGATGGAGAACCTTTATCGGATCTATGGGGAGTTCAACTATCTCTTCCTCGATGAGGTACAGAATATTGACCAATGGCCGTTGTTCGTCAACCGACTGTTACGGCAGAAGTTACATTTGATTCTGACGGGAAGCAACGCCAATCTGTTGAGTGACGACTTGAGTACGCATATTACCGGACGTTACAACGAAATTCACCTCTTCCCTTTCTCATACGAAGACTATTGTGTGGCGAAAAATGTTGATACCCAAGGGCTGACCACCAAAGCGGAGGGTTTGCGGCAACATGCACTTGACAACTATCTGATGTCTGGAGGTCTGCCCGAAACTTTCAACATGAAGAATCAAAGCAAATACGTCCGCTCCCTGCTTGATGCCATCATCAACAAGGACATCTGCAAGAGATATAAGATTCGTTACAAGAAGACGTTGCAACAAATCGCCAACGGACTCCTTGACCGTTTTTGCCAGGAGGTGAACTATCAGGATATTCAAGAGACTTACCGATTGAAATCCATTCACACGGCCAAGAATTACGTCAACTATATCGAAAAATCTTACCTCGTGCGTCTGGTTCCGCGCTATTCGTTCAAGAGCATTGAGCGGCAGAACCACCGTAAAGTCTATGCCATCGATACGGCATTCGTCACGGACCACTCCGATGTCCTCCAAAGCGACAGCTGGGGGTGGCGTTTGGAGAATGTGGTGTGCGTGGAGTTGCTCCGTCGCATGGAATATGCCACACAAGAACTGTTTTATCTGCGAGAGAACCGCAGTTATGAGGTGGATTTCGCCGTTGTGGACCAAGGACACGTAACGGAATTGGTGCAAGTGACCTACGATTTCAGCAATCCGACAACAAAACTTTACAACCGTGAAATCGGCGGCCTTCTGAAAGGTGCCGCCGCTACACGGTGCCGAAATCTCACCCTCGTCATGATGCAAGGAGAACAACGTGATATTCAGGTGGGAGAATATACTGTGCGCTGTGTGCCGGTCACCGATTGGCTGCTGAAACATTAGGATATGAGCGATATGAGCCAACCGACATATCAGGAGCTGATAGCCGAACGGGATTGGTTGAGAAACCGCGTCCGGGAACTTGAAGAGGAGAATGCGAGGCTGAAGGGAAAACTCAGCAATGTTGTTTTGGGCAAAAGGCAGGAGCCATCAGCCATGCTGACACTCTCGCCTTTGGAAAAGGTTGAGCTGTTCCGTAGTCTGTTCAAGGGGCGAGAGGATGTCTTTGCCCGAAGGTGGTACAGCCGGACAACTGGGAAAGCAGGATACCAGCCAGTCTGCGGTAACGAATGGGATCGCCAACTCTGCAACAAGAAGAAGTTCAAGTGTGCGGAATGTCCTAACCGTCAGTTCTCTCCGCTCACCAACGAAGACTTCTACAAGCATTTGTCGGGAAAAGACGAGGATGGGCGGGATGTAATAGGGGTTTATGCCATCATGGATGACAACACCTGCGACTTTCTTTGCGCTGACTTTGACGACAAGAACTGTGAGCACGGCTATGAAAACGATGTGCTTGCCTTTACGGGTGTCTGCAAACAGTGGCAGATTCCCTTCTCCATTGAACGCTCGCGTTCCGGCAAAGGTGCCCATGTGTGGGTGTTTTTCGACAGCCCAGTGCCAGCGGTGAAGGCAAGAAGACTTGGAAATGCGATACTGACAGAAGCCATGAGCCAGGATGTCGGCATCTCTTTCAAATCTTACGACCGCTTTATCCCCAACCAAGATTATTTGCCCACTGGCGGATTCGGGAATTTGATAGCGCTTCCCTTGCAGGGGAAGGCACGCAAGAGCGGGAACAGTGTTTTTGTGGATGAGCAATTTCAGCCCTACAGTGACCAATGGGAATACATGCAAAGCGTCAGGAAACTGTCGGAGAATGTGCTGGACGAGATTGTTCGCAGGTTTGGAAACACGCAACCAATGGGCGAACTCTCCACAACCAGTGAGTCAAAGCCTTGGGAAGTTCCCGCCGCTCCACAAATATCACCATCCGACTTTGCCGCGACAACAAGCATCGTCAAAGCGAATATGCTTTTCATCCCGACAAAAGGAGTCTCAGCCAAAATACTGAACCACTTCAAGCGCATAGCCTCTTTCAAGAATCCTGAGTTCTACAGTCACCAGGCAATGAGGCTTTCAACATACTCAATCCCGAGAATCATATCGTGCGCCGACATAACAGATGACTATTTGGGGATTCCTCGCGGATGCGAAGGTGCCGTCCGAGATTTCCTTCAAGAAAAAGGAGCAAAGGCGAAATGGATTGACAAGACCAACCATGGCCAGCCCATATCGGTGACTTTCAATGGGGATTTGAGGGAAGAGCAGGCGCAAGCGGTTGAGTGTCTGTGCGGTGAGAGCAACGGGGTCTTATCCGCCACCACTGCCTTTGGAAAGACCGTGACAGCCATAGGCATGATTGCCAAACTGAAAGTGAACACGTTAATCCTGGTTCACACCAAAGCCTTGCTGGACCAATGGAAACGGGAACTCGAAAAGTTTCTGACCATTGAATATGAGCCGGAGGAACAGGTTCGGAAACGTGGGAGGAAGAAACGGTTCTCGCCTATCGGAACGCTCTCTTCCACAGGCGACACCCTTCATGGAATCATTGATGTGGCCATCATGCAATCTTGCATAACCGACAACGAGGTGAAGCCGTTTGTCAGGAACTACGGCATGGTAATCGTGGACGAATGCCACCATGTCTCCGCCGTCAGCTTTGAACAGGTGCTGAAAACGATTACTGCCCAACGTGTTTATGGCCTTACGGCAACACCTACCAGAAAGGATGGCCATCAGCCCATAATCTTCATGCAATGCGGGCCAATAAGATACAGTGCCGATGCCAAATCACAGATGAAGAGCCAGTCTTTCGAGCGTCTGCTTGTGCCGCGTTTCACTCCTTATCGATTTTTGAGCGAGGACAAGCCGTCATACGCACAAACAATCCAGCAGCTTTCAGAAAACGAGTTCAGGAACCGTCTCATTGTCAACGATGTGTGCGAAGTCTTGAAAGAACGGCGCTCACCCATCATTTTGACCAATCTGACATCACATGTGTTCGACTTGGCCGAACTCTTGAAACCACATTGCAAGAATGTCATCACACTTGTCGGCTCAGAGTCAGCCAAAGAGAAGAGGCAAAAACAAGAACGGCTGCTCAGCATACCCGCCACAGAACCGCTGGTAATCGTCGCCACTGGCAAATATGTGGGAGAAGGGTTCGATTGTCCGCGTCTGGACACACTCTTTCTGTCGCTGCCCGTTTCCTGGAAAGGCATTGTGGCCCAATATGCCGGACGGCTTCATCGTGAATATGAGGGGAAGAAGGAAGTACTGATTTATGATTATGTGGATATTCACGTGCCTGTTTGCGAAGTGATGTATCGCAGAAGACTAAAAGGTTATGCTGCAATAGGTTACAGCATCAGGTCAACTGAAATGTTCTTTTCGGAACTGACAACCACTTCCGACATCATCTATGATGGCAAAAGTTTCGTCAAACCGTTTATTGACAATTTGTCCAAGGCAAAACAATCCATCATTCTGTCCTGTCCAAAGATCAAGATAGGCCGTTACTCACTCATTGCTGACAAATTGGCTGAGATGGTAACCAACGGAACGGCCATTCAAATTTTCACCAAAGACGACAATGCTGATGTCTCCAAGCTCCGTACCTGCGGAATCACGGTCAGATTGAAGCCCGACATTAACTTCAATTGCTGCCTTATAGACCGTAGCGACATTTGGTATGGCAGCGTCAACATTCTCGGCTATCATTCCACGGAAGACAACATCATCACTTTCCACGATGCGGACACCGCAAAGGACATCTTGGAGATGCTGTACAGGTAGATGCGTGGGAGAATCTAACAACTTACTACAGCAAGAATCGCAGCACCACCTCATTGAACATTTCTGGATTCTTGTTCGCTACGAAATGATCGCCTTGAATGATTAATAGTTCCGATTTCGGAATTTGGGCTGCAATCAGGCGGGTGTGCGAGTCCTTAATCATGTCTTTGTCGCCGGCAATGACAAGCGTAGGCGATTGTATCCGTTTCAGTTCATTCGGTTCTACATTTGGTTCATTGACCATCAGTCCAAGTATTTCAGCATTTTTTCTGGCTTCAGGATTCTTTGTAGCGAATCGTCTTGCAATTCGATAGCCGATTTCGATAGGAATCTGTGCCGTTTTCTTCACACCAGAAGCATCCAAGTTGGCCCCATTGAGCACCAACTTATGCACACGTTCTGGATAAGCAAGGGAGAAAACCATCGCGATATTTCCTCCGTCGGAAAAGCCCAATATGTTGGCCTTCTCAATGCCGCACTGATTCATAAATTCCAAAAGATCTTCCGCAAATTGCCGTATGGTAAAAGGGGCATCGCCTCGCGGTGTTTGTCCGTGACCGCGGGTGTCGAGAGCTATCACATGGAAATGCTGCGCAAAGGGTTCCATCTGATGCACAAAATAGCTACTGTCTTCACCATTTCCGTGAAGAAGAATCAGCGGGAATCCATCTCCCTGTTCAATATAGTAGTGTTTAATATCCATCATTTGTTTATTATGGCGATGGCGCATGGCACCCGCCCTTCAATCATCTTATAGGTAACATTCTGGTATCCTGCCTCTGCAAAGAATTGCTGATAGGAGGAAAAGGTGAACTGTCGTTTGAAATCAGCACCGGCTTTCCCGACAATTTTCGCAAAACCGCTGGTCTTGCCGCCATCTTTTTCGCGGTTCATATAAGTGGGGATAATGATTTGTCCGCCAGGCTTGCAGACCCTGTCAAGTTCCGCGAGAGCTTTCATTGGCTCATCTAACAGATGGATGACATTGGCTGCAACCACCTTGCTGAAAAGTGCATCTGGATAGTCTAAGTGCAGGATGTCGGCAAACTCAAAGGTGGCATTACTGAACTTTCGGCACTTGGTAGCCGCACGCTGCAACATTTTATGGGAGAAGTCGGTCGCCACCACCTTATGGCATCTCGGTGCAATGTGTACGGTCAACATGCCAGTACCGCAGGCGCACTCCAGCACATCATCATCGGCCAAAATCAGATCGGCCACCTCACGGCAGAGCACCTCATGCACCCTCCCGTTAAAGAAATCAGCAAATAAGTCGTAAATTCCTGCTACGTTATCCCAAAACATATTCGTTAACTTTCACACCGCAAAAATACAACTTATCTCTTGCAAGCGGGTTGCGAAAACACGAATACATCTTCAGAACCCTCGACTAACGGTTTCCCGTGGAAGGATTTATATATAAAACAGATATGGAGCGACGGGAAAATGACGCCTCAAAAAAAGGCTGGCCTCCGGACAGCGGCAGTCATTTGACCAAAGCGTAATTCCGCCGTAATTTTTTCCGCCGGATGGCGGAAAATTTTTTTTGGGGGGGGATATGGCACTAAAAAAGGCGCAAAAGTTCCGTTTTTCGGATCTTTGCGCCTTGCTGGGTGGGTGTTTCCGCCCTTATTGGGGCGGCTGTATTACAATTCGTTTGGGGGCGTGTAACGTGACGTAAACAACATATTTTCTGAATGTCTCCACCGTTTCGGCGGGTGCGTGGTTGCTTTCCAGCATTTCGGCCAGCTGTGCGCCCGTGTAGCTTCCCACTTTCGGCAGGTGGTATTTTTCCGCCTTTAGTGCCTTTGTTATCCTGCTAATCATTGCCGCGCCTCCTTTCTAAAAAACCGCTATCGGTTCGGGTTCTTCCATCGGTTCGGGCTGCAGGAACGCGGCGGCGGCTTCCTCGGCGGGTGCTTCCTGCGCCTCTGCCGTCTCGGTCGGCTCTTCCGTGCTGGCGGGCTGGTCGCGGCGTGTCACTTGCAAATTGCTGAACAAATAACACATATTGAAGCGTTCGCGCTCGCCGTGGGTGCTGCCCTCCTCGCCTGCGCCGTCGGCGTTCTCCATCAGCGCGGGAGTTGGCGCGGGTGCGCTGGCGGTCTCGCCGTCCTGCTCTTTCTTCTCGCGTTTGGTGAGCTGGCTCCACACGGGGAACGCTTTGGAGCCCTTAATAATGGTGTAGCCCTCACTTTTCCACTCGTTGAACTTTTTAAACTCCGTTGTGCCCTCCTCGGCGGGTGCGTACACGAAATTTAATATAAAGTAGTTCAGCGGCTGGGATTCCAAAAATAAGGCCTGCGCCGCGCTTTTGGCGGTGTTAATCATAAAATCGCGGATTTGCCGCGCCTCCGCGCTGGCGGCCAAAAGTCTTTCAAATTGGGCGGCGCGGTTCTTTTCCTTTGCTGTTAACGGCCTTGTTTGCACCTTTTCGGCGGTTTCCGTTATTTCTCCTGTTATTGTATTGATATTTTCCATATTTTTGCGGATTGGTTTTTTGTCCCCTTGGGGATTGAAAATTTAATTGTGAAAGAGGCGGCGCGGGTCTGAATTATTGCGCCGCCTCTCCTTTTTGCCATTTTACGCGGTCAGTAGTTCGGTTTCAATCTCGCCGACTTTGGCGCAAATTTCCGCGTTCATAGCCTCGCAAAACTTCTTTACTATCGCCGTGTTTGAAACGGTCATAACCTTTTTGAACTCCTCGCGGTTCAGTCCGTCTTTCGTGAAACGTTCAAAGGATAGGCGGCAAATACTCGTTTCAAACTCTTCTTCGTCCTCCAGCTCTTCGATATAGTTTTCTATATCCTCGCGGCATTTGATGAACATTTCACGCTTTTCGGCGATTTCGCGCTTGTGGTTCAGGCGTTCAAGTTCTTCGTCCAAACGCTTTTGCATTTCCGCGAGGGATTCGCGGCGTTTGCGGTCGGCTTCCTCCGCGGCGCGTATCGCGGCGGCGGCGGCTTCCTCCGCGCTCATCGGCGCGGGGGCGGGGGCTGGTGTCGGTTCTGCGGGCTTCTGCTCCGTCTCGGCGGCTGGTGCTGCCGTGGTGGGTGCGGGTGTTGCCTCTTTCGGGGTTTCCTTGGCGGGCTGCTCCTGCGGGGTCTCCGTCTTGGGGGCTTCCTTGGTTGCCTCGGTCGGTTTCTCCTGCTTGGTCTCCGCTGCGGGTTTTGTCTCCACCTTTGCAGGGGCTGCGGGCTTGGTTTCCGTCTTGGCGGGTGTCGCGGGTTTCGCCTCTGCGGGTGTTCCTCCAATCGGGGGGACGATTACCGATTTAACAAGACGTAGCGCGGGGGCTGCGGCGACTGGTGCTACCGTTGCGGTCGGGGTTGCGGTTTTCGTTGCGCTTGCTGCGCTCTTGGTGTTTTTTTCCATTTTTTTGAAATTTTGATTGTGAAAAAATAAGGTTATTTAATGCGGGCGGGGTCTGTCCTGCCCTTTCTTTGTCGCTTATATTATGCCCTCTTCGGCAAATGAAAAATAATTGTCGGCGGTTATTATCACGCTGTCGGTCAGTCGGATGTC
>CAMJXE010000017.1 GCA_946409645.1 uncultured Bacteroidales bacterium | reverse complement strand
AATCCATTAAACCCAAAGAGGAGAATACTGATAAAGTAGCGGTGATGTATGCCTACGGTAGTATCTCCGATGGCAAGGGCGATGGTGATCGTGGTATCTATTCTGATACTTTTATCAAGGAGTTCCGCAAAGTGTATAAGAACGATGATGTAAAGGCCATCGTGTTGCGTGTTAACTCTCCTGGTGGCAGCGCATTAGCTTCCGAAAACATTTGGCATGAGATTGAGAATGCCAAGAAAGCGGGCAAGAAAGTGGTGGTTTCCATGGGTGACTATGCGGCTTCCGGTGGGTACTATATTTCTTGTAATTCCGATTTTATCTATGCAGAACCCAATACGATCACTGGTTCCATCGGGGTGTTCGGCATGGTTCCTTCTGTCCAAAATTTCATGAAGAACAAACTTGGCATCACCATGGATGAGGTGGGCTCCAACAAGCACTCTGTTCCTGGTGGACTGTATCGCCCGATGGATGAGCTGGAGAGCGAGCGGATGCAAGCTTCCGTGGAGGAGATTTATGCGACGTTCACTAAGCGCGTGGCTGATGGTCGTAAACTGTCGGTGAGCTACGTGGACAGCATCGGTCAGGGGCGCGTGTGGGCCGGCAGCGATGCCCTCCAATTGGGTCTCGTGGATGCGCTTGGAAATATTGATGATGCCATCGCGAAAGCCGCCAAGTTGGCTTCCATCGACAAGTACGATGTCGTTTATTATCCTAAACAAAAGGATTGGTTCGCCCTGATTTTCAGTGTGAAGGACGATGCGGTAGATGCTGCTGTGCGTCAGAAGATGGGACAATTTTATGATATGTACGATGGCATACAGCAAGTGATGGAAAACTCAGGCGTTCAAGCGCGTATGCCGATGATTTTAACCATTCAATAACGTTGTTTAGTAGTATTATGTTTACTCCAGAATTTCTTTCTTCAGCATTTAACATCTACCTTTGGGTGATGATAGTAATGGCCCTTGTGGTGTTTATATCCCTTTATTTTGTTGAAGCCGGATATGGTATTTTCATGTCAGAAAAATGGGGCAAGGGCATTCATAACAAAGTGGCATGGTTTCTGATGGAGTCCCCAATTTTCTTTGCCATGCTGATTATTTGGCTGCTTTCTCCGCATCGTTTCGCAATTGTACCGATGGTATTCCTGTTGATTTTCGAAATCCACTATTTCCAGCGATCTCTCGTGTTCCCATGGCTGATGAAAGGTAAAAGAAGCCGGATGTCTTACGCCGTTATGCTTTCCGGCATTCTTTTCAATATTTTGAATGCCATCATGCAAGGATATTGGATTTTCTTCGAATCCTTCAACCGTAACTATCAGGTTTGCGGTCTCTCTTATGCAGATGTGGCATGGTTGTGGTCACCGCAGTTTATCATCGGTGTCATCATCTTTTTCCTTGGCTTTTACGTCAATTTGCGGTCTGACTACATCATTCGCCATTTGCGCAAAAGCGATGACGACACAAAGCATTACCTGCCGGAAGGCTTTCTGTTCGAATACGTTACGAGTGCCAATTATTTGGGTGAGATGATGGAATGGTTAGGATTTGCTATCCTTACTTGGTCACTTTCAGGTTTGGTGTTCTTCATCTGGACCTTCGCCAATCTCGTGCCCCGCGCCAATGCCATCTACAAACGCTATCAAACGGAATTTGGTGAGGTTATGGATCGAAAGAAACTGAAACGAGTATTCCCGTTCATCTATTAACCTTTGTGAGAAAGATGTGTAAAAGCAAAAACAAGAATCATAAAATTGAGTTGAATTAAAATCACATAATATGAAAAAGTCACATTTACTCATTTGTTTTGCAATAATGGTTATCGCAGGATTTTGCATGTCATGCGGCAAAGGCAAAAATGCTGAAATGCCACAAGCCAAGTTCGAGACCAAAGTGCTTAAATTGGAGTCTCGTACCTACAACATGACCTTTCCTGCCACATTGGAAGGTACCAGTGAGGTGAAGGTGTACCCTCAGGTGGAGGGCATCGTCAAAGTCAAGAATTTCATCAACGGCACCAAGGTCACCAAGGGTCAGACCCTTTACATCATCGACCCGACAGAGTACAGATTGAACGTGCAATCAGCGGAGGCCAACCTTAGCGCAGCCATAGCGCAAATGGAGACCACCAAGTTGCAGTACGAGTCGAACAAGGAGTTGTACAACAAGAAGGTGATCAGCGATTATGTGCTCAAGACCAGCCTCAATTCCTACAATTCAGCCAAGGCGTCCGTCCTGCAAGCGGAGGCTCAGCTCAACATCGCCCGTACCAACCTTGGATACTGCACCGTGACCTCACCGCTCACTGGCGTTGTTGACGGCAATGGTTTTGACGTGGGCGATTTGGCTAACCGTGGCAACTATCTTTGCCAAGTCAGCGACAACAGCGACATGGATGCCAAATTCTCCTTCACTGAAAGCCAGCTTCTCGAACTCATCAAGCAGTTCAAGCTGAAGGTGACAAGCAGAGGTATGGAAGGTCCGAACGGACAGTTCATCGGCGATGCCATGCCAGCCTTGAAGTTGCAGCTTAAGGACGGTAGCACTTATCCTTTGGATGGTAAGATGACGAAAATGGATGCTATCGTGCAAAAGAGCACGGGTACGGTGACATGCACGGGTTCCTTCCCCAACCCCGATGGTGAGATTCGCTCGGGAATGTCGGCCACCTTGGTGATCCCCATCTCATCCGACAGCGTGCTGTGCGTGCCGCAGACCGCCGCCGTGCGCCTGCAGGACCAGATGATGTTTTACCGCGTCAAATCGGACGGCACGGTGGAGGGTATTATCTGCCATGTTTTCCCGTCAAACGATGGTACTGAATATTATATAGAGGATGGTTTGAAAGTGGGTGACGAAGTGGTCATCAATGGTGCTCGTAAACTATCTAACGGTATGAAAATCAGATAGCTATGGAAGAGAAAGTCAAGAAAACCAAATTTTTCGTGAAGCATTGGGTGGCGGCGCTCGCCATCGGTGTTGTCCTCTTGCTGGTCGGTACGTTGAGTATCTTCACGTTGCCGATTGAGCAATATCCCGACATCGCCCCTCCGCAAGTCATCATCTCGGCCTACTACAGTGGAGCGGATGCCAATGCAGTGCAGAAATCGGTCATCTTGCCCATTGAGGAGCAGGTAAACGGCGTGGAAGACATGTTGTATATGACCTCCACCGCCAACTCCAACGGTTCTGCTGAAATCTACGTCTATTTCAAGCAGGGCACCGATGCTGACCAGGCTACTACCAATGTGCAAAACCGCGTGAACAGCGCATTGGGACTGCTGCCCGCGGAGGTGACCACCCAAGGTGTCACAGTGACCAAAAGTGTGAACTCCATTTTGCAGATTCTCAGTTTGGAGAGCACAGATGATCGGTTTGACCAAAAGTTTATCACTAACTATCTGGACATCAATGTAATACCTGCTATTAGCCGTGTTACTGGCGTGGGTCGTACCCAGCTGCTCGGCGACAAATACGGTGTGCGTATTTGGCTAAAACCGGATGTGATGGGCACTTATGGCATTACCCCGGAAGAAATCGTTGCGGCTATCAGCGAGCAGAACTTGGTCGCCCCTATCGGCAGTTTCGAAAGCGCTGTCAACAAGATTGACATTGAGTTCAACGGATTGCTCAACGACATGAGCGAGTTCGAGAATATTGTGATACGCGCCACCCAAGACGGCAATGTGTTGCACTTGTCTGAAGTGGCCGATGTGGAGCTGGGTACCAAGTCGTACGATTACCGTTCCGATGTAGATGGGCATCCCGGTGTGCTGTTCATCATCAACCAGGCCCCCGGCGCCAACGCCACGCAGGTCAACGCCGAAATCAACAAAGTGCTTGATGAACTTTCCAAGAGTCTGCCTGCGGGTTTGGAGTTCAAACAGTTGGAGACCTCCGATGACTTCCTATACGCCTCCATGCACAGTGTGATCGAGACCCTGATTATCGCCATCATTTTGGTGATTTTGGTGGTCTATCTCTTCCTGCAAGACTTCAAGGCCACCATCGTGCCTTCCGTCTCCATTATCATCTCCTTGGTGGGCACCTTCGCCATTGCCAAGGTGGTGGGATTCTCACTCAACTTATTGACGCTCTTTGCATTGGTATTGGCCATTGGTACGGTGGTTGATGATGCCATCGTGGTGGTGGAGGCCGTGATGGCCAAGTTGGAGTCGGGCTATAAGAGTACAACGGCTGCCGTCAACGATGCTTTGAGCGATGTGACCGCCGCCTGTATCTCCACAGCATTGGTTTTCATGGCGGTGTTCATCCCCGTGACCTTTATGTCAGGTACTTCAGGAACGTTCTTCAAACAGTTCGGTATCATTATGGCTGCGTCCGTGGCGCTGTCGGCCGTGTCGGCTCTGACCATCTGCCCCGCCCTTTGCGCCCTGTTGTTCAAACCGAAGCAAGAGGGGGAAGCGGAGAAAAAAAATCTGAGTTACTATGTGCGTGTGGCATATAACACCGCTTTTGGCGCCATCGAAAAGAAGTATCTGAGCGGTATCTCCAAGTTCATAAAGAAGCCTGCCTTTGCATGGATTCTGTTGGCTGCCTTTACCGGTGGAATGATCTGGTTGATGGCGACCGCACAGAGCGACCTTGTGCCGCAGGAGGACCAGGGCTTCATGATGGTGGATGTCGGCATGGCTTCCGGCACCTACCTCAACGAGACCGAGCAGACTGTCAAGAAATTGGAAGATTTCATACGCAGCATCGACGAGGTTGAGATCGTGAGCGGCATTACCGGCTATTCCATCATGAACGGCGGTGCGGGCACGAATTACGGCACTTTGATGGTGCGATTGAAAAATTGGGAGGAACGATCGTTCTACAGTATCGCTGGCGTTCAAGGTCAAATTTACTATTGGGCGTTGGAGAATATACCCCAAGCAACTGTCACCCCGTTCCAGATGCCACAGATTCCCGGCTACGGTACGGGTTCCATGATGGAACTTAATCTGCAAGATCGTTCGGGAACCGGCGACAACCAGTCATTCGTGGATATGGGTGCTCAATTCACCCAAAAATTGCAGGAACGTCCGGAAGTTGCCCTTGCATCCGCCTCCTACTCGCAAGATTATCCCAAATACCGTCTGGATATTGACGCCGCTGCCTGCAAACGTAAGGGTGTCTCTCCGAAAACGGTTTTGAATACTATCGGTACCAACCTTGCTGGTAGCTACATAGGCAACTATATCCAATATGGAAAAGTGTATCAGGTTTTGTTGGAGGCTGGCGAATCCTACCGCATGGAACCCAGCACTCTCAACAATATTTTCGTCCAGACAAGCGGCGGCATGTCCCCCGCATCCGAGTTTGTCACTCTGACGGAAGGTTTGGGCTCTTCACAGGAGCGCCGCTTCAACATGTTCCCGAGTTACAATATGTGCCTCATGCCAGCCTCCGGTTATACCTCCGATCATGTGCGAACCGCCGTTCAAGAGGTGATGGCCGAGGTCTTCCCTGCCGATTACGGTTACGAATACGGCGGCATGGCCCGTGAGGAGGCTGAAAACGCCGGTTCCAATGAAACCCTCCTTATCTATGGAATTGCCATACTGATTGTTTACCTCATCTTGGCATGCCTCTACAACTCCCTGTTTATTCCCTTCGCCGTCCTTTTCTCTATTCCGTTCGGCCTTTTCGGGGCCTACCTGACCGTCCGTCCGCTGGAAACGCTGATGGGCGTGGGTGTGAACGTCTATGTGCAGACAGGTGTCATCATGTTGATGGGTCTGGTGGCCAAAACCGCCATCCTGATCACGGAGTTCGCCATCCAGAAACGCGAGGAGGGCCTGTCGATTTTCGATGCGGCCATCGGTGCTTGTAAAGACCGTCTGCGTCCTATCTTAATGACCGTTTCCACCATGGTTATCGGTATGATTCCGTTGGCTATCGAAGGTGGCGCTGGTGCAGTGGGTAACAAATCGCTGTCACTCACTGTCATCGGGGGTATGATCGTGGGTATTATCGCCATTCTTTTCGTTACACCAGCATTCTACATTTTCTTCCAGAAGGTACATGAGAAACTGACACCTGGAGAAAAGGAAGAGGAAACAGATAATGCTGAACCGGTAACAGTAATCAGTGAATAGTAATCAGTATATATTAAATGCACTTAAGCAGTCTCAAAGAGACAAGACGCACGAAGTGCAATTAACCCCACACAAGGCGTTGACCGTAGTGGGGGGAACAAAAGACAAAGTAATATGAAAAACAGACGCGTATATATCATGATAATAGCAGCAACGCTGCTATTCACCAGCTGCAACTTATATCGGAAATATCAGTCTGACACCACCGTCCGTAGCGACGTGATGGGCGATGTGGTGAATCCGCAGGACACCCTTTCCATGGGCGCCATGGATTGGCGTACCGTTTTCACGGATCCGCTGTTGCAGAAACTTATCGAGACCGCATGGGCCAACAACACCAACGTGCGGTCTGCACAACTCTCTATTGAACAGGCTCAGAACAGTGTGAAATCCGCGAAATGGGGCTATGCACCTACGATATCTTTCACTCCACAAGCCAGTTACGCTTATCAGGGAGGAAGTTCATTTTCTGCTCAGATTCCCATTACCGCCAGTTGGCAGTTAGGCATTTTCGGCCAAACCACTACGGGGGTGCGCAAAGCGAAAGCCCAAGCCGCCTATGAGGAGGACTATAAGCAGGCCGTGCAGGTCAGTTTGGCTGCCAATGTTGCGAATCTTTACTACACCATAGTGATGCTCGACCGTGAGTTGGAGATTGCAGAGCAGACGGAGAAGTTGTGGGAGCAGTCGTTGGAATCGACCCGAGCACTGTATGAAGCTGGTATTTACGAAAGTCCTGCCCTCTATCAGATGGAAGCATCTGTAGCGGAGGTGAAAACGAAAATCATCGATTTGCGCAACACCATCCTCACGACGGAGGCCGCACTTTGTAACCTGCTTGCCGAGCCGCCCCGTCACATTGAACGCGCCCCCTTCGGTTCATTCCGGATGCCGGAGCAACTGCATTTGGGGCTTCCTATCCGTCTCCTTGACGCACGCCCCGATGTTCGCATGGCCGAACGTAGCATGGAGTTGGCCTACTACGGCACCCAATCGGCTCGTCAGAATTTCTATCCCACGATTAGCATCGGAGGGCTCTTCGGAGCGGCTTTCAGCCCTGCCCAACTGATTGGACAAGCGGTAGCCTCGCTCACACAGCCTATCTTCGCCGCAGGAAAGTTCACAGCCCAACTCAAGAATGCGAAATTGGAGCAGGAAAAGGCAAGATTGGCGTTCGAACAGTCTTTGCTGAATGCAGGTAAAGAGGTTTACACCCATCTCCACAACTGCCAGACGGCTGGACAGAAAGCCACCTATATCGAAACCCGTGTTAATGCGCTTCAACAGGCGTACGATGCCACTACAGCATTGATGGAACACGGCTCCACCACTTATTTGGAGGTGCTCACCGCACAGGAATCCCTGCTGTCGGCACAACTCTCACAGGTGCAAAACCAATACGAAGCCATAGAAGCGTTGATTAATCTCTACAGCGCATTGGGCGGTTTCGGAACAGGAATGGAGAAATAAGACTTGAGACTTGGGACTTGAAACAAGCGGCGGGGTTTCTACTGGAACTTCGCCGCCATTTTTTTGTCATCAAGCGGGAGACGTTGCGGACCAACGGAGTAATCCTTGCCGGTCGCCTTCCAAGCAAGATAGCACTCCCGGATTTCGTTGCGCCATCCTCGGCGGATGAAGAACTGCCCGGTGCGGTCCCAGAAGTCGTTGACCTCGATCACCACCGGACCGTCGTCGGTGATGGCAATGTCCCACCCCGCAGCCTTGCAGTAGGGGAATGCTTGTTGGAAGCGAATTACTTCAGCTTTGACGGAATCCCAGTTCTCGATGATGACGCCGTTCAACTGCGCTCCGCTGTCGGGATGACGGTCGATGTCTTTCACCTTGTGCCAACCGTCGAACTGGATGGCGTGTTGGATTTCACCCGTTTCAACATCCACGCAGACATCCACGTTCCCGCCGCTGCCAGCGTTATCGACGCAACGCCCCGCACGCCCGATCTTGATGAAGGTGGCAATCACCTTCGCAGATCCGTCGGGATAGAGCGCGGTCATGAAGCGCACCGTGTTCACTGAAGAGGCGTTGAAAGAGGAAAACTGCTCGGTTTGGCGCACCACGCTCTCGAAAATCAGCGCTTCTGTGCCTAAAACGGACGAAAGGTCTATATTCTGACCGTCAAAGTGTGTTAATATCGCATCACTATCCTGATAATCAATATTTTGGATTACCCAAACATTGTCCCCGTGGGAACTTTCCGTGGTCTTGATGACGCAGGATTGCACTCCCCTGGCCTTCAGAATGCGCAACACCCCGGCAAGGTCACCGGCATACTCCAAATTATTCGCATAGCAAGCCTCGGGCTGGTAATAACAATAGAGTTCCGATGTCTGTATTCCCGTGTTTTCCAGCATCTTATGCGCCATAAACTTGTTACGGGCCAAGGAAAAGTATTTCAACGGATTGAGCAGGTCGAGATAAAACCGTTGCTCGTTCAATCCTAAAAAATCGCGACGAAACGACTCGCTCCGCTTGTCAAATCCGAACTCGTGATACTCCTCCGGTGTAAGTCCTTTGGCCCGATAGAGGGAGATATAGTCGCGTATTATCTTCATTCGCATAGAAGCGGGATACTTTCCAGCCAGCTGCATGGCGTGATAAACGGCTGATATGTTGCTTCTTATAGACATTGACTTTGAATTTTGACCCAGGGCTGCGGCCTGCGGCCTTTCCCAGGGCTACCGAGCTCTTGTCCCTTCGGGACTGCTCAAGGAAATAATTTTAATTTACGTAGGCTTTTACACTCGCCAACTACTAACTATTTATAAATGGGTACGGACATAGTTGTACTTTTCATCCATCTCACGCTGGATATCCAGATCGAAAATACGTTTCATTCCCGTCGCTTTCACGGAGGCGGGCATCCCTGCCAGCAGACTGTGAGGTTCGATATTGGAGAAGTCCTTGTTTACCAAACTGTTGGATGCCACTATGGTTTTATCGGGGACAACTGCGCCTTTGGTAAAAGTGGTGCGGTTGCCGACCCAGATATCCTCGCCGAGGATGATGGGCTTGGTCAACGGCCCGATTTCCCCGTTCTTGTTGAGATTCTGCACGTAATGGAACGTCGTGTCCATGAACTGGCAGTCCCATGCCGCGCGCACGTTGCTTCCGATGACAATCCGGTCAAAGCAGAAAATCTTAAGGTTGGTGCCGAAATAGGATTCCCTTTCGCCGAACTCCAACGTCGCATTGTCGGAAATCACCACATAGGAGCCGTGGCCGAAGATGACGGGGCCGTTGAATATAAGCGTTCCGCGCACGTTCCAGATGCATTGTTGGATGGCGGTATCGACATAATGGTCGTTTTTCCCGATTCTGATCATCCCGGAGGTAATCGGTCCGTTAATGACGATTTTGCCCGCGAGACTTCGGAAAGTCACCTTCCCGTAGAGCCACACCGGCAGTTTCTTCGCCACTGCGAAGGGGAACACCTTGAAGTTGAACCAGATGGTTTTGATTACGTTGATGGTTCGAATGATGTAGAGTAGTCGTCGCATATTGGTTTCGGGTTTCAAGATTCATGTAGAGACGCGCCATGGCACGTCTCTACTGGCCAAACATCGCAGTTTCCACGAGTTCGCAGATGATATGTCCGATCATGATGTGGCTCTCCTGGACGCGAGGGGTGTCTTTGGATGGCACATTCAGTAGCGTGTCGGCGTAGTTTTTCATCGTTCCGCCGGTCTCACCGGTCATGGCGATGATTTTCACCCCCATCTCTTTGGCCACCTCGAAAGCGTTGAGGATGTTTTTGGAATTGCCGGAGGTGGAGATGCCTACGAGGACATCCCCGGCTTTGGCGGTGCCGCGAAGGAGGCGCGAGAAGATGAGGTCGTAGCCGTAGTCGTTGCCCACTGCGGTAAGATAGGAGGTGTTGCAATGCAGCGCTTCGGCGTTGAGCGGCGGCCTATCGAAGTAGAAGCGACCGGAAAGCTCAGCGGCGAGGTGTTGTGCATCAGCGGCGCTGCCACCGTTACCGCAGAAATGGATCTTGCCGCCGCCTCGCAAGGATGCGGTGATTATATCCGCTGCTTGCTGGATACGGCCGAGGAATTCGGGATTGTTCAATATCGCCAGTTTCGCGGCGATGGATTGCTCGATGGATTGTGGGATCTTTGAATTATTATTCATAGTGCAAAGATACAAAAAATACAGATTCAGATTCACATAAAATTTGTATTTTTGCAAACTTAAATAATTAGACAATGGCTGTTGAAAAAGAAAACCGCTTATCCATCATTGTTCCTGTTTACAACCGGCCCGAAGAGGTGACCGAACTGTTGGAAAGTTTGGCGAATCAAACAGACAAGGACTTCGAGGTGCTCATTATGGAAGGCGACTCCCCTAACCGTTGCGACCAGGTTTGCGCACGCTATGCCGACCGCGTTAACGTGCATCACCATTTCTACCCTGAGTACAGTCGTAGCCAACGCCGGAACAAGGGTATGGATTTGGCTGCCGGCAACTATTACCTCTTTTTCGACTCCGATTGCATCATCCCTCCAGAATATATCGCTATCGTGCGGGAAAAGCTGCAGGATGACTATGTCGATTGCTACGGCGGACCCGACAGTGCCGACCAAGACTTTTCGGACAGCCAGCTCGCTATCAACTACTCCATGACCTCCATGATGACTACTGGCGGTATCCGTGGTGGCACCAAAAAAGTTGACAAATACCTGCCTCGTACCTTCAATATGGGCTTTTCCAAAGAGGTCTATGAGAAAGTCGGTGGTTTCAAAGACATTATCGGGGAGGACATTGACCAGAGCTTGCGCATTCGCGAGGCGGGCTTCACCACTCGTCTCATCAAAGAGGCCTTCCTCTTCCATAAGCGGAAAATAGACCTGAAAAAATTTTACAAACAGGTGAACACGTTCGGGAAAGCCCGAATTTTGCTCACTATTCTGCACCCTGGCTCGTTCAAGCTGGTTTATCTGTTGCCCACCTGTTTCTTCCTCGGCAACGTTTTCCTCGTACTGATGACTCTCATTGCATTGATTGCCCGCTGTTGTGGTGACAGCTCTTTCGGTCAATGGTGGTGGGTCTGGCTGCTGCCGATTGCCCTCTACATTTTGGCCATCTTCTGCGAATCTCTGATTAAAAACAAGAAAATTAAGGTCGCGCTGCTCTCCATCCTCACCAGTTATGTTCAACTGTGCGGTTATGGCATAGGATTTCTGGACGAATTCTTCACGAGACGCGCATCCAAAAAATCACAAGAAACCATTTATTCACAACAATAATCGTCAATATGAAAGTAGTTTTGTTAGCGGGAGGTTTTGGTACCCGACTCAGTGAAGCCACCAATCTGATTCCGAAACCGATGGTTGAAATCGGTGGGAAACCCATCCTGTGGCATATTATGAAATACTATAACCAGTTCGGTTTCAATGAGTTTATTATCTGTTGCGGATACAAGCAATATGTCATCAAAGAGTATTTTGCGCACTACTTTATGCATAATTGCGACATCACGGTGGACCTTTCCGACAACAGCCTGGAAGTGTTGGACAACCACTCCGAAAACTGGAAGGTGACGATGGTCGATACGGGACTGAACACTATGACGGGCGGTCGTATCAACCGTGTGAGGAAATATGTTGGCAACGAACCCTTCCTTCTCAACTACGGCGACGGTCTCTCCGATGTGAACATTTTGGAGACCATTGAGGCACATAAGCAATCAGGCAAGGTGCTTTCGATGATGGCATACCAGCCAAGTGGCAAACTGGGAGTTTTGGAGATTGACGATAACGATAATTCCGTGCTTTCCTTCAAGGAAAAACCTGACCAGGGCGGTTCCTGGATCAACGCTGGTTTCTTCGTTTGCGAGCCAGAACTCTTTGACTATCTGGGTGATGATACGGAAATGTTCGAACGCCAGCCCATGGAGCGCATCATGGCAGCCAAGCAGCTTCACGCATACAAGCACACTGGATTTTGGAAGGCCATGGACACGCTGAACGACAACAAGGAGTTCAACAAGTTGTGGGACGCGGGGAATGCACCTTGGAAAAACTGGTAATCAAGATATTATGACAGACATCTATCAACAATTTTATAAAGGCAAAACGGTTCTGGTGACCGGCCATACTGGCTTCAAGGGTTCCTGGCTCACCATTTGGCTGCACGAAATGGGGGCCAAGGTCGTCGGATTGGCGCAAGATCCTGCCTCAGACAAGGATAACTTCGTTCTGGCCAGACTTGCCGACAAAATCACCGACATTCGCGGCGACATCCGCGATGCTGAAGCGGTCAACACCGTTTTCGAACAGTACCAGCCGGAAATTGTCTTCCATTTGGCGGCACAACCCATAGTACGCTTCTCGTACGAGCATCCGGTGGAGACCTACCAGACCAACGTGATGGGAACCATCAACGTGATGGAAGCCTTCCGCAGATGTGCGTCTGCCAAAGTCGCGGTGATGATTACCACGGACAAATGCTACGAAAACCGTGAGCAGATTTGGGGTTACCGCGAGAACGAGCCCATGGGCGGATACGACCCCTATTCTTCCTCAAAGGGAGCAGCAGAGATTGCTATTTCCTCATGGCGTCGCTCGTTTATGAATCCTGAAAAATACGACCAACACCATAAGTCCATCGCCAGTGTGCGTGCTGGAAATGTCATCGGCGGCGGCGACTGGGCCAAGGATCGCATCATTCCCGATTGTATCCGGGCATTGGAGGCAAACAAGCCTATTGCCATTCGCAACCGCACAGCCGTTCGCCCGTGGCAGCATGTCCTCGAACCGTTGAGCGGCTATCTGCTTCTGGCTCAGAAGATGTGGGATGAGCCCACCCGCTATTGCGAAGGCTGGAATTTCGGTCCTAATGCCGAATCCATTGCCACCGTTTGGGACATCGCCTCGCTGCTTATTCAACACTATGGCAGTGGCTCGTTGCAGGATGCATCCGACCCGAACGCAGTACACGAGGCTAACTTGCTGATGCTGGATATCAGCAAGGCCCGCTTCCAGTTGGGTTGGAACCCGCGGCTCAATCTTGACCAAACGGCCGCACTCACCGCCGATTGGTATATGCGTTATCAGCACGAAGATGTTTACGCATTGTGTATCAAACAAATAGAACACTATTTACAATAATGGAATTTTCAAAAACCAACATAGAGGGACTTTACCTCATCAAGATCAAACCTTTCAACGATTTGCGTGGGCAGTTGTATAAGCCCTTCAACGCCTACACCTTCGCGGCCAACGCGCCCGCCGAGATCAACACGGACATCAAGGAGGTGTGGTTCACCAAGTCCAAGCTCAACGTCATCCGAGCTATGCACCTGCAAGTGGGCGAGCTGTCGTGTGAGAAAATCGTCTCCATTCTCCGGGGCAAGGTCCACGATGTCATCCTTGACATTCGGGAAAGCTCCCCCACCTATGGACAGGTGTTCGATGTGGTGATGGATGAGCAAGAACCTGTGGCGCTGTACATTCCGATTGGCTGTGCACATGGTTACCGTGTACTGCAAGACGAGTCCATTGTGATGTACATGTCCACGCAGGACCACTCCGGTAAAGACGATGTGGGCATCAAATACGACTCTTTCGGATTCGATTGGGGCATTGAAGATCCGATTTTGTCGGAAAAGGACAAGAATCTGCCCCCGTTCGGTGAGTATAAGTACAGGCAACAGTAGAGACGCGGCGTGCAGCGTCTTATCATGTGCAGCGTCTTATCAATAATATAATGACAATGAGAATAGTAATTACAGGTGCTACGGGCTTTATCGGGCAGAATTTCATCCCGATGTTAGTGGAAAACGAGCCGTCGGTGGAAATCATGACCCTCAACCGTTCGGTGGAGAAGGCGAAAAAGCTGTTTCCCCAGAAACAATGTCGGCACATATCGGTAGAAGAAATGGCACAAATCGTGGATTTCAAGCCAGACATGGTGTTCCATTTAGCCACGCTTTCCACCAGCCGCAACGATTGGGACATTATCGAGCCGATGATGTCCGCTAACCTCACTTTTGGGGTGCAGTTGCTGCATTATGTCTCGCAATGTCCCGATTTGAGACTATTTGTCAACATCGGAACTTTTGCGCAATACCGTTTAGGCACGCAACAAATCTGTGATGCCTACCTCTATTCCGCCACCAAGACCGCCTTCCGGAAGTTTGTCGAGTACTACTCCCAGCTTTACACCTTCAAGTACGTGCAGTTAGTGCCTTACACTATCTACGGTGGCAAGGACACTGCCAAGAAGCTGATTGATTACATCATCGAGGCCACCATGGCGGCAGCACCTGTGGATATGACCTTGGGTGAACAAGTTTTGGATTTCACCCATGTGGAAGACGTGGCGGGATTCTTCCTGCATCTGATTCGCAATCTGGACCTGTTTGCGGACATCCGCAACGGCGAGGAGTTCCACATAGGCACGGGCAGGGGCACCACCCCGCGCGAACTGGCCGCCATCGTGGAGCGCGAGTTCGGCAAAAAGTGCAACATCAACTGGGGTGGGCGTCCCTACCGCCCGATGGACACCATGTACGCTGTTGCCCCGATTGCCAAAAACCTGGAGATGTTGAAGTGGCGGGCGAAAGTGAGTGTCGAGGAGGGGGTGAAGATGATGAAGGAGCGGATTTAATTGAGGCGGTTCAATCGTTCCACTATCATTGTCTTATATCCCATTTTCATCTCCTGAGGGAGAAAAGAACGCTCAATCCAATCATACCAAGATTTTTCCGCTGCATGGAATTTTTTCAGTATGTTTTGGATTACTTTTTCATCCAAACCGCTGTTAATCATCGCATTTTTGAAATCTTGCAGCTTGATTTTCTTCTTTCGAGCATTGAGTGTTAGTGCCAGTTCTTCCGTGTCGGAGGGCATTACTAAAAGCGTGTTTAATAAGTCATACGCAGGGGCAAGTTGATAATTATCCGGAATTGGGCTGTACACCGAAAAATTCTTCAGATGCATGTCGCTGTTTCCTGTAATCCATGAAAACAGAACGATTTCCCAAAACCGTTCAAGGTCGAGTTTGGGAGCGGAGGAATAGTGCAGAATCAGTTTAGCAATCTGTTCATGTGACCCTCTGTATTTGTTCTCTGTCAGCTTTTCCGAGAGTTGACACATATCCTCCATCGGGAGTTTTGCCCCTTTCGCCGTTCTGTCCACCCTTCGTGTCAAATAGCATAACTGACCGTCCGCAAATCGTACAAGGATATGCGGAACAACATGGATTTTAACCACTTCGGCCAGATGCATCGTCAAATCCTCCAATTCGGGTAAATAAGGATATAGCTCCGTTTGAGGTTTGAGAATAAAACGTCCCCATAATCCAACAATTGTAAATCGGGACTCGTGCTGCAGCTTTTCGATGTCCATGGACAGTTTCGCCTGCACACCCGTCACGGCCGTCTGACTGCGCACCACTTCTTTGGCTAGCTCTTTGATTTCTGTATGACGATAAGGGAATCCCGGAACAATGGTCGTGCCGAAGAAGCGTTTCGCGCACTGGGGATGGTAATCCACCATTCCCTCTTCCAATTCTTGATAACAACACAAACACTTTGCCATAAACTACTGATTTTCAGGGTTAGTAATATCTACAATGCTCACTGCGCCGATACAGTCTTTACAGCAAGCAAGCAATAGCGACATTCGATCACGAGGATTGATTTTCCAGTTGGCTTGGGCGATGTCTAACAGCCACCCTTCGGGAATAAGCCCATCAAAAAATGGAAACAGGACGTTGCTTGTGTAGGGTTTTGACTGCACCGGTATCGTCAAACTGATGGGAGTTCCGTTCTCTGCAACATACGATTCGGTATAGGCGAACGTATAACCGTTTTCGTCCTCCGTTAGAATCCCCGCCAATGTATCCAGAAAATAGACTTCTGCCTGCTTCATAGCTCACCCCTTTCCTTTCTGACTGGCCCTAATTCCGCGCCAAACATATCCAGTACTATGTTCACCTTGTCCATCCGCAGTGTGGGTTTCCCTTGTTCCAAATCGCGCACAAACCGAAGCCCAACCCCAGATTTCTCCGATAAATCCACCTGGGTCAGATGATACAATTTGCGCTGTTCTTTCACAAACTTCGACAGTTTTGTTTCGTTCATAATTATATGTTTTCGGGTATAAAACCGTTAAAAATCCTAATATTGTACGCTATCGGGTATAATATTATTGTAATTATCGAATTTATACCTTTTCGGGTGCAAAGATATGAAAAAATATGATGCGCCAATAACTGTGCACTGAAAAATATCTCTATCGAAATTTACTGTAATATTGCAGTATATTTCGAATGAACAATCCAGTTCGGATTTTTTATCTCAACGACTGTTATTTTTCGTACTTTTGCAGCCTTGAATTTCGAGAATAAAAAAAACGTACAATATGAAACCTATCCTCAAGAAAACCTTAATTCATGGTGGCATCATCCTCTTCTTCTTCCTCGTGGCCGCCATCTACATGGCCCCCGCCTTCGACGGAAAAGTCATCCGACAAGGAGATATCCAACAATGGCAGGCGATGGCTAAAGAACAGCACGATTTTCGTGACAAAACAGGTGAGTACACCACTTGGACAAGTTCAATGTTTAGCGGGATGCCGTCATATCAAGTGACGAATCCTCCATCAAAATCTGTTTTTTCTACAATCAAATATTATATAGGATTTGATAATTTTGGTTTAGCGGGTAGTGTAGGATTAGTATTCCTTTATTTGCTTGGTTTTTATGTGGCATTAATAGCTATAGGGCTTTCCCCATGGTTGAGTTTATTGGGTGCTTTAGCCTTTGGTTTAGGTAGTTACAATATCATCATTATTGAGGCCGGACACATTAACAAAGCGTATGCCATGTCCATGATGGCACCTACAATCGGAGGAATGCTTCTTATCCTACAACGGAAGAAATATGTGTGGGGAGGTATTCTTTTTGCTCTCGCATTAGGAATACAGATCGCCTCCAACCATATACAAATCACCTTTTACACCATGCTGATATGTATTATTCTTGGTCTTGTTTATTTAGTTTACGCTATCAAAGACAAAGAGCTTAAACCACTGATATTAGGAGTAGGCGTAATGCTAATAGGATGTGCATTTGCTATAGGTGTCAACGCCCGTCTTTTGTTTATCAACCAAGAATATGTGAAATACACCATGCGCGGCGGTTCCGAAATCACGGTGACTCCGGAAGATTTATACAAAGACGGGGAACCCAAATCTATCGCTGCCAATAATGGTCTGGATATCGACTATGCCTTTGCATGGAGCTATGGCAAAGGCGAAACCTACACACTGCTTGTTCCGGGTTCCTATGGCGGTGGCTCTGGCGAAACAGTTGGCACAGACTCTGAGTTCTACAAGGCCTTCCGTCAGAAACAGGCTCCCCTCTATTGGGGCGACCAACCTTTCACCTCTGGTCCGGTCTATTTCGGTGCCATCGTCATCTTCCTCTTTGTGTTGGGTATGTTTGTGGTGAAAGGTCCCGAACGTTGGTGGATTCTTCTCGCTACCATCCTCTCCATATTGTTAGCGTGGGGTAAAAATCTGATGGGCTTCAATAGTTTTGTTTTCTATCATCTGCCGCTCTACAACAAGTTCCGTACTCCTTCCATGAGTCTCGTGATGGCTAATGTGACGATGATCATTATGGCTGCACTAGCTTTGAAAACTATATTTGACAAAGATAATCCGGTTGACAAAAAGAAGCTCAATCTTGGATTGTATATCTCCACTGGTATCACTGCTGGATTTATTCTGCTGATGATGGCATTATCTGGCAATTTCTCCTTCTCGGGTACCAGCGATGTGCAAATGGCTGCGCAATATGGCAACCAGTGGGATATGATTCAGGAAATACTGATTAATGATCGTAAAGCCTTATTTATGTCCGACTCCTGGCGTTCGCTGATTTTGATTCTGATCTCTGCAGTTTTCGTGTGGCTCTATATCAATGAAAAGATCAAACAATCGGGTATCATCATCGGCGTTTTAGCTTGTTTGGTCCTATTCGACTTGTGGGGCGTGGATCGCCGCTATCTCAATGATTCCAACTTCATCACGGAGAAGCGCCTCAAATTGAAACCCTCCCAAACCGACCAGATTTTAGACCAGTACGCAGCTCAATTTAAGGATGAGGACTATAGAGTATTCGATTTGTCTGTAAACACTTTTAACGATGCTTACCCCTCTGCTTTCCACCACCAAATTGGCGGCTACACAGCGGCTAAATTGCGTCGATATCAAGATCTTATTGACTTTTACCTCTCCCGCCACATCAACACTGACGTGCTAAATATGTTGAACACCCGTTATGTAGTGATGCAAGGTCAAGGCGGACAACCTTTGGTGCAACGCAATCCGGAAGCTCTGGGCAATGCTTGGTTTGTGGATGCCTACCAAATAGTAGAGGATCCCAATGCTGAGATTTTGGCATTAAACGACTTTAATCCCGCTGACACGGCCATTCTCGACAAACGTTTTGCCAGCATGGTCAAAGGCAAGAACTTGGAACGTGATAGCAACTCGGTCATTGTGATGGAGCATCAGAAACCATATAATCCTGATTATGTGGTCTATAAAACCAAAACCTCTAAAGAGCAATTAGCTGTATTCTCTGAAGTTTATTATGCCCCAGATTGGCGTGCTTATATTGACGGGCAACCGGCAGAGTACTTCCGTGTCAACTACATTCTGAGAGCTATGGTAATTCCCGCTGGTGAGCATAAGATTGAGTTTAGAGATGAAGCGCCCCTGATGCATAAATTGGACAAAATTGCCGTAATTTTCTCAATTTTGTTTGTGCTTGCTGTTGCAGGTATCCTTGTGTGGTATTACAGAAAACCCAAAAAAGAGGAAGGCAAATAATAATCTATAAGCTATGTTATCTGTTATCATTTGCACCTATAACCGCGAAAAGTTCCTCTACGATGCCCTTCAGCATGTGGCGGTGAATAACTTCCCGACAAAGGATTATGAGATTGTATTAGTGAACAACAACAGTACCGATTCAACGGAAAGTGAGTGTCATCGGTTCGCAACGAACTTTCCGCAGGTACAGTTTCGTTACTTTGTGGAGACCAAACAGGGTCTTTCCCATGCTCGCAATCGCGGCATTGAGGAAAGCCAGGGTGACATTCTGATCTTTCTGGATGACGACTCTTTTGTGAAGCCCGACTATTTGCAGAACGTACAAAAGCAGATGGACAGCCATCTGGAAGCAATGGCGTTCGGGGGCAAAATAACGCCGCTCTTTGAGTCGGACGAGACACCAAAGTGGCTTTGCAAATGGACCTATTCTTGGGTTTCCGCCATCGATAAGGGCGACAAAGTGGTGCCTTTTGAAGGCAACTCCTATCCGATTGGAGCCAATATGGGCTTCCGTAAGGCGTGTTTAGACCAATGCGGAAATTTCAACACAGAGTTGGGGCGCAGCAAAAAGAACTTGATGGCTGGGGAGGAGAAAGACCTGTTCAATCGCCTCAAAGAGAAAAATATGCTCATACTCTACTTCCCTGACATACAAGTAGAACATGTTATCCCACCCCAACGCACCACTAAGGACTATATTGTCAGAATGGGGCAGGGAGTGGGCATGAGCGAACGCCTCCGTTGCCTGAATATCGGCAAGGCAGCGCTGTGGAAACGCTATTTCTCCGAATTCGTGAAGTGGTGCGCATCCATCGTGCTTTGGCTGCGCTACACAATTTGCTTCCGTCCTGCAGTCGGCAACATGCTTCTGCTTTTTCGATGGAATGTGACGAAAGGGTTGTTGGGAAAATAACAACTCTATAATTTGAAAATCCGTTCCATCAGCTGCCATTTCTCGGCAGATGTGGCGTTTTCATCAGCTTGTTGAAATTGAGACATATAAGCCTCCCATTCGGCTTGACGTGGAAGTGTGGCCAATCGTGCGTTGTCTTTTTCCCAATCGAAATCGTCAACAGTGTCCACGATCATAAACAGCGTATTATCCAAGATGTAAATCTGCATATCAAGGATGCCCACCTCGCGGATACCCGCTTTGATTTCAGGCCATACATGCTTGTGCTCTTCAACATATTGGGCAATCAGCTCCTTGTCGTCACGAAGCTTTAAAGTTTGGCAATATCTTTTCATGAGATTTGATTTTTTACTTCAACCCTTGACACATAAATAGCATAAAGCAATACAATGCTAAAACAGAAAGCCGGAACCAAATATGAACAGTTAATCCCATAAGCATCCGACATCAACCCTTGTATGGGTGTGAGTATTGCGCCGCCCAAGATAGCCATGATAAGTCCACTGGCACCAATTTTCGCATCGCCAGGGAGGCCTCCATTTTCTATATTTTCCACATCGCCTAACGCAATTCCATAAATGGTTGGGAACATCAGACTCATGAATATACTTACCAATATCAGAGCAACGACCATTATCCACTGTGTACCTGCCGAACAAACCACTATTAAAGTACAAATTAAGGATAGAGCAGCTCCAAAAACAAGCAACTTGGCGGGTTTCACATATTTCATAAGCCATGTATATACAAACCTTGATACACAAAAACCAATGATACTCAACAAGTAGATAGTGGCGGCTGGTTTTTCCAAAATGCCAAGCTCGTTCATCACAATACGGATAGTGTAACTCCAGACTCCAATTTGTGCACCTACATAGAAAAATTGGGCAATTACGCCAAAAATATACTTTTTGTTCAACACAAGACGCTTGACCGAGGACTTCCAATTGTTCTGACTGATATCTGAAGTATTGTCTTTCCCTTCCGGCATTTTTACACAAAGCATAATCACCATAATCAGTATCAACACGCACCCCAGGCCAAAATAGGTGCCTGAAATAGAATACAGGGAAATGTCGCTTAAAATAAACGCTTGGCTAAGAAGGATTCCTGTAATAGATCCTAGCGGATTGAACGCTTGAGCCACATTCAGCCGTCGGGTAGCGGTTTCAGGATCACCCATACTCATGATGTAAGGATTTGCTGTGGTTTCCAACACGCTACATCCACACGCCAACACATAGATGGCCAATAGATAAAAGCCGTATGAGGCAATTTTTGCAGCTGGCAGGAACAACATCGCTCCTGCCGCATAAAGACATAATCCCAGTATAACTCCTGATTTAAAGGAATGTTTCCTGACAAACAAAGCAGCTGGAAAAGCTACACAGAAATATGCGCCGTAGAATGCCAGTTGTATCAAGGATGTTTGTGCGTCACTCATGGACATGATACGCTTGAACGCAGCAAGAAGCGTATCGGTCATATTGTTTGCAAGCCCCCATAGAAAAAACAAAGATGTTACCAGAGCAAAAGGGAGCAGATAGGATTTTTCTAATACTTTCATTTTAAGAAATTGATGTTTAGTGTTTTACAAGGTTCTTCTAATTCGAACCCCAAAAGTATTCTCAATATGCTTATCACTAATAAATACAAAATATCCGCCTCCACCTGCTCCACAGAGTTTCCATCCCAATGCTTGATCTTTATAA
This sequence comes from uncultured Bacteroidales bacterium, assembly GCA_946409645.1. Classification (GTDB taxonomy): domain Bacteria; phylum Bacteroidota; class Bacteroidia; order Bacteroidales; family WCHB1-69; genus F23-D06. The sequence goes on along the minus strand of CAMJXE010000017.1, from coordinate 19,794 downwards.
TGATTCAATGTGGATAGAACCTCAGCATCAACCATGTGTGGGAACATTTTAATTTGGGCATTAAAGCTGTCTGTTGTGGCTCGTCCCCATGCCTGTAAATCTTTCCTCAAAACAGCGTTCCAGCAATCAGCGGCAGCCACACTCAGTGCTTTGGCGTTTTCTTCGTTAATACAAGTGTCTGCCAACACATCGAATTGCTCTTTTCTTGGGAACAATTGCAACATGCGAATATGGTTTTCTATGAAATCCAACACGTCATCGTCCAAAACAGTTTCGATGTTGTGCGGCCAATAATCGTTGTTGTAATCAAGTCTGTTAAGTCCAGGGAAAACGATTCCTATGGCATCTTGGCTGCCACTCACATATTCGGTGCCAGGCTTGTTCTCATACCGGAAAATCATCTTTGCCAATTTCTCCGGGTTGTCTGCAGGATATTGATTGCCCCACATCTCAATGGCGGCATTCCGTGACGAAGTGCTTAACCCGCTGCGACTGTTGAACTGTACGTCAGGTTCCAAATTGATCGTTATGACGGATCCTGGGTAAAACTTGCTCACAAAAGGTTGATCTAGCCAACCGCCGGCAAGATCGAGACGAAACGGAATACGACAAGTTTGTCGTAATTGTGTGGTAGAACGTGTAGGCAGATTACCATGCGGAACACGCTGGCTGACAATATACTGAATGCCTTGTTCCTTGCAAAACTGTTCTTTCAAAGGCGATGCACCGTCACTATTGACAAAGAAGATGTCCGGTTTCAGTGCTTTCACCTCTTCTTCAAAATCCAACAATCCGCTTCCGCTGCTAATCCAGGCATCTTTTACGCAGCGCAAGGCTTTTATCATATAAAGGCGTTCCTCTTCGGGGTAAACTGTCTTACGCTCTTTCAACTCAAAGATAGTCTTGTCGGAGCCGATTCCGACATAGAGATCACCGTATGAAGCAGCCTCTTCAAAAAAGGCAATATGCCCACTATGAAGCATATCATAACAACCGCTAACAAATACTTTCTTGGTCATAAGGTCTGTTTGGTTTTAATGGATTGGGATAACGACATTGCGGCACCTATGGCTGCATCCATGTTATAATATTCCCATTCTGCAAATCTTCCAAGTAAGAATAGATTATGCGGTTCCAATACATTTTTCAGTGAAGATATCATTTCTCTGGTATCTTTCCCTTGTATAGGATAGGTGTAAGGCGTAAAGTGATGAGCCAGATACTTGGGAGATAACGGGATGTTTCTAAGATTAAGAAGAATTTCCTCTTGTGAAATGCTATCAGTAAACTCGATAGTGCCGCTTAGTTTACCATTGACATTGTTTGTCGATGAGAAATTGCCCGTACAAATAATACGATGAGAAAGATGACTATCGTTGGGCATGTATATCCAGCTGTAAGGATTTGTTTGAATCTCACAAAGAACAGATGTGGTGCCATGGTACTGCAATTCATTTATTGGTCGATGAAATGCGTCAAAGTCAACACCTGAAATCATTTGCGGAAGAGATACTATATTTCCACAAAATATCACTATATCAAACGGTTCACCGTTAACGAGCCAATTGTTTTTATCACGAACAATGGAGGATATACATGCGTTATAGTGAACAGTCAATCCCTCCGCAAGTCGGTCAGCAATAAATTGGGATCCATTATTCTTGGCGTAGTAGAAACTACTGTGTACCATCTCCGTTTCCTTGACGTGGTGGATGTTGTTGAACAGTATCTCTTCAACAGTGGGCATTGGAAGTTTCCCTTCTAACCATGACAAAGGAACTTCTTTCAGATTGCGACGCCAAATTTTCTCATTATAAGGTTTAAAATAGAGTTGGTAGAGTGTTTCTCCGAACATTTGCTGCAAGAATTCCTCAAAATTTTCAGGAGCGCTGGCAGTTGTTTTCGCCCGCTGCAACAATTCCACAATGATTTTTTCAGTAATTTCAGAAGGAAGTTCGTACAAGTGATTTTCAATAGGATACCCTATCATTTTGTCGAAAATAGATATGGCCGCATTTCGTGGAGTCTTTGTGAATTCTTTTTGTTGATCAAAAAAATCCCAAAACCAATCTAACACATCTTTCCGTTTGGAGTTAAACACGTGTCCTCCAACCTGATGGTATAATACTCCGTTAATCCGTTCACATCGAATTAGGCCGCCAGGCTTGTTTTCTTTTTCAAAAACAATTACTTGAAAGCTGTTTTTCAGCATCTGGGCGATGGAGAGTCCCGAAACACCTCCGCCTATAACAGCAACTTTTCTTAATGTATTACTTATTTCCATTGTGAGAGCTTGATGGGATGAATGAAAAAAAAGTCTTGCGGATATTCCTGAATCAGTTTTGAAAGACTGTATTCGTATTTGTTATAAAAGTCTTGTTGTTCTTTCTCCGGCAATTGATAAAGCAGTCGTATGTATTTCAACGACAATTTGTTCCCTGTTGTAATCTGATTCGTGCAAAGTGCCAATGCTGTTGGAAGTGCGATTTCCACAAACAGGTTGGTTGCGCCAAATGCCCCACAATAGGTGCAAAATTGCGGCATTACAGAATCAGTAACTAAAACAATATCGCTCCATCCGGCAATAAGGGGATATCTTGTTTTTTTCGGTCCGAAAATCGCTTTGATGGCCTTCTTCATCACACGAAGCCGTTTACGTTTGGCAAAAAACAAAACAGACCTAACCATCGTTATCGTGTCACTGTCACTAAGGGAGAACCCTTGAGAAAGCAATTTTTCTTTTGCGTCAGAATATTGCGGTAAAATGTTGCGGATTTCCGTTCCTTTTGGATAGGGATTGTACTTATAGGCCTCGAACATATAATTCCAAAAGTCCTTTTTGTTCAGAACATTTCTTAAATTGGTGATAAAGCACTGATCTTCACGAATGCCAGTAAAAGAGAAAAGATTGTTCTCGTTGATTGCCGGATTAATAATCATATCATCAGCCACCATAAAATAGTGGGTAAATCCGTTCTTTTTAATGTGCTGATATGCTTGGGCAATATACGATTGAAAATGGAATGATGACGCATATACAGGGATTACATTATCCACGTTTCCGTCATAAAAAGGCATTAAATGATAAATGTAGGAAAACTTTCCTTTATACAGTTGTTCTATTCTTTCAACATTTTTGTCATATCGGTGATTGTAAACGACAAGTAACGCGATTTTTGTCATAACTGGAGCCATTTATAGCAATTGGTTGGTCAATCGTTAATAATTATGAGAAAAGACACCTCGAAGAGGAACGACCTCGGATACACCTTTTTGATGTTAGTCATTAATAGAGCTTGTCTAATGTTGGGTTTGTTGGTCAAATGTAGTATTTACGGTATATTCTCTCTTTGGGGAGGATTCTTCTCGTTGTACGTTTTCCTATAGTCCAATTTTTTACTGGTGTCATGAAATCTTCGCCATATACACCTTTGAGCCATTCTTCTGTTTTTTCTGGCATGTAAAAAAGATGGCCAAAATACTCTGTTTCTACCAAATCACTCTTCACAAAAGGCCATAAACCAAATGGGAAACCATCAGTTTGGTTGGCTTCCTTCCACTCTTTCGTTTCATGCCTATATGCGACATAGCAGCAATAGTCTTGATCCGAAAAATCATATAAGTTGAAAATATCAACTTGAACATGATTACGCACAAAGTGCTCCGTGACTTCTCTACCATCTTCTTTAAAATAGAAAGAAGTCTCCAACCGAAAACCTGCATTTTCCAATATTTCAATAAAGTTGTCTGGACGTTGAGAAGCTATCACGGCAACATCTATATCATTATCATAAGGTATAAACCCATTATCCCGGAACAGTCCTAATTGTGTTCCAAAAAATGGGATCATTTGCACACCTGCTTTGCGACAAGCTTCATCAAAATCTATCAAAGTTTTAACACCATATTTTTTGAAGTACCAATTTTTTTTTAAATCAATAAAAAAGGTGTCCAACTTTACCAACTTTTTATATAGTCCTAACTTCAAGGCGATTTTTACGATTAAATCTCTCATAATAGTGATGATTAAAGATATACTATTAAATATTTGGTTTTATTACGTATTGAATCAACAAATTTGCCACCTTTTCTGCTTCGTCCAATGTAACTGTCTTGGGAATAACAACATCAAAACATTCTTTCACCTTCTTTAGAAGTTCATCAGTATAGACAAGACAGCCATCCACCACGTTCTCAATTCCATCACAGTAAATTGAATTCCGGTTCACCTGTTCCATCTCTTCAAGAGGGTAGTTTGGAGCCATATATCCCTTTATATCATCACCAGTTCCGTCAACGATAAAGGGATAGCCACCAATATGACCATCAACACCAGGTGTATGAATCTTAATAGCCTTCTTCTCACGAATTGCAGACAGGATACTATAAATGATATCGAAATTGCTGGAGGCGTTCATCATATTTCGCTTCTGGTCTGTAGGCATAGGAATGCCGCAGGCTCTATAAACTTCATCATGATTGATGTCAAGTTCTTTGCCCTGATACTTGATGCTAAGCAGAAGCTTAACTCCCTCCGTATGGCCTTCCTTACTGATTACCACATCATGGAAATGGCTGGCCACAAGAGTAATATCAATATCATTAAGGTTTTCAATACCAAACTTTTCAGCCACAAAGAACTTCATACGGGGAATCAGGTGATTTAGATTTCCGCTACCAAAGTCAAAATAAGGCATTCCGGCACTCTTCAGCCAAGGAATAACGGCATCAGAATAAGAAGTGTTAATGCTTATTGCATTGCAATCTGCCTTTCCGTATGCCTCCATGATATTCTTACCCAGGAGAACAGACATAGGACTCCAGATACCGTATGCACGAAGGTTAGACCAGGAAATGGTACCATACTTCAAGCCGGCATAGAGGCGGCTGCTATTAACAATAAAATCTGGCTGTATCTTTCTCAAGGCAGTTTCAATAGAAACTACGTCCTTGAAGTCACAACCTCCTTCAACCACAATCTCACCACGCATCTGCCTACGGATTGTAGCAGCAGTACGGATGATGTTTACGTCCTGTTGCATCTTCTCAGCGTTACGTCCTACTACAACCAGTTTTAACTGAGGGTCTGCTAACGATACCAGATAGTCCAGCAAATAGCATCCAACACTACCCAGTCCAAAGATGGCAATGGTTATCTTTTCATCTCCATCAATTTTCCGCTTAAGGAGGTTTAACTTCTCGTTTAACGTCTTCATTTGTTTAATGCTTTGAGTGCCTCATGGTAGTCTGCTACGGTATTGCAGTTGAACCAGAGGTTGATTCTTACTATGTCTAATTGTGAGCTCTTATACGCTCCGAAATACTTTTGAATAATCTCCAGGTTGGTTCCTCGTTTCTGTTCAGGCGTAAGGGACTTGCAAATCTCCCTCACTCTACTAGGATTCATAAATTTCCACATCTGGCCAGAATTGTAGATAGCCGTGAAAGGTTCATGAATCTCTAAGCAAGAGTGGCTGGTATCATAGATGTAATGAGGATAGTTGTTGGCATCAAAGTAGAGCGCAACAGCCTTGTTGGAAAGAATGGGCTCGTTATTCACAGAAATGACATCTTTCTTGGAATTGAGTATTTTCTCTACGCTCTCCGTATTAAAGAATAGATCTCCCTCAATGAAGGTTATCTCATTCGCCTTTTCTGAAACCACTTCAATGCCTTTGAGCAGGCTATAGCCGGAACCATAATCGTGATAATGGTCATTATACACCAACTTCATCTTTTGGTTCACATCTTTCATCTCATCGTGAACGAACCGTTCCAAGTCTTCATACCTGTAACCGCCCACGACAACAATCTCGTCCACCAGATCAAAGGCCTTATGAACTTGTATACTAATTAAGGAGTTTGCAGGAGTGTCTTCATAATAGAGACACTTCAATACATCCTCTTTAGTATCCTTATTGAAGCGGCTGGACATACCAGCAACGGTAATAATCAGGCTTTTCATCCCTTCCTATCTTTATTTGTTGGCCGGCGCATTACCGAAGTCGATAGATGAAACTGGCGCATGTTGTTCTCTTTGATTTTCCGGGGGCAACTTCATGTAATCATTGTAGGAATATTTCATTATTGCATCATAATCTTTCGTGCCCCAAAATTTATGTCCTTCAAAATCATACTCTGCTCTCTCTAAGAACCATTCTTTTGGCATGCCATACCTAATTGTAATGGGATTATGTACAAACGGTTTGCCATATGCGGGGAGGAGAAGGCATCTCACCTTGTTAGGTGTGTCGTTTCTGCTCTTTTTTACAATTCTGTCAAGCCAGTTATAAACTTTACTTGCGGGTATGTGGTTAATAAGTTTAAACCATAACCGCTTGAATCCCGTGTTGGAATATTTTCCCGCCTCAGACCACAATATTTTACGGAATAGATAGCAAATAAAGTATTCTAGGATTTGGCCAGGAACTGATAGAGGGACATCATCCATTGGCATAATATCTATAAAGATCCCTGTTTTGTATTTCATGTGCTCCTGCCCTAGACGAATATATGAAGTGCCCGTCCTCCTGACTTTGGTATATCCCCATCTATAATTAGGATCAGTCTCATGATCTTGAAGATAACAAATGTCGGGATTTAAATCAGACAGGACTGATTTGAATTTTATGTAATCCTCCCTGAGCATGGCAACGTCCACGTCATCATCCCAAGGGATAAATCCTTTGTGCCTGACAGCTCCGAGCATAGTACCACCATAAATAACATAATTGATATTATGCTTTCTACATACCCTGTCAACTTCTGACAGTACCTCCAATTCAACCAGCTGCAACCGCCGGAATTCCTCAGATGATAAAACTCTCTCTTTCATTGTTTCTTTAATTCCGTAAATTGATTTTATTATTATCAGTGGATAATATGCAAGTCGTTGTTAATGCGATTTGCTGTCCTCATTATTTCACCTATTATTGCGAGTGCTTAAGTCAACAAATAATTGATGAAAAATAAGGCAGCAAAAATACAAATTAAAAACAATAGAATCAACAGTTATAGTGGATTTTTTCATCATAGACCAATTCCCTATTAGTACTATCAATTCTTTTACGGATTTCACATGCTCTCTCATTTGCTTGAGGGTGTTTCCCAGAACTATATTTTAGTGGCTTATGACGGATGCTACGCACATATCAAGCCCTTTGTCAAGTGTGATAATTGGAGTCCAATCCGTGCGGGTACGAATCTTTTCAGTATTCAAAATTCTACGCTCAGGATCAGAGCTACGGTAGCCATTGAAGATAATCTCCGGCTTGGGGAGTCCCATCTTCTCTGCAATCTTGTAAGTCAAGTCAATGATGGTGATTTCCTCGTCAGTAGCCACATTATAGACAGTACCATCCAATGCTTTGTCTGAATTGATCAATGCCATTACCGAGCGGCAGCTGTCAATATTATGCAGGAAAGCACGACGGTTTTTCTTTGAGTTCTCCAGCAAAGTTACAGAACCCTTCTCCAGCAGTTCATTAATGATGTGCGGAATGATATGTTTGGCAAAACGCTCGTGCTTGCTATACACGTTGGCAAAACGGATAGAGCAGCCCTTAATTTTGCCTTTATCCACCGCATCTTTCATGAAGAACTCTGTCATCAGTTTACCACAGGCATAGCTGGTGCGCTGGCTGTGTTCTGCAGTTGACATCATCAGATAGTCACTCTCACGAACGCCACCATTCTCGTTCCAAGACTGCATGGAATAAACTTCACTGGTTGAGCAGTTGATGTAAGTGTCAGCCTTAACACGGATGGCCTGCTCCAAGAATGACTTCATGGAAATCACATTGGTTTCCCAAGTGTGTTCCACTTCGTAGAAGTGTTCTGTATGTACTACAGCAGCACAGTTGATATAAACCGTACGGTCGTATGCAACCTTCTCACGCAAAACCTGATCCTCGATGGCCTTCATCTGTTCTGCATTGTTGATATCGTATTCATAGAAAACGAATCCAGGGTTGTCAAGATACTCTTTAACTGTATCAATTGAACTCGCAAAGAAGTTGTCAAAGCCAATGATACGGCTATCTTTCTCTGCCTCTAATATTTGTCTCACAAGTTCGCTACCAGTCATTCCGGATGCGCCACTTAATACATATAGACTTTTCATATTCCTAATGTTAATCTGTCTTTATAAAACTTATCTACACTATCACTAAACAGTTTCTGCTCGTCTTTCACATCATACCAAACGCAACGATGCTCGTAATTGCCACTTTCAACATCCAATATGCCATATTGGGCGTATGAATTGTGGTTGCGAGGTTGTCCTACAGAACCTGGATTGATAAAGATTGTCCGTTTCTTGTTACGGTATGTAGCATCATCTGACGTAAAGAAATGTTCAACATAATGAGGAACGTGTGAGTGCCCGCTGATTACATAATCATATTCCGCAAAACGCTCATCATTCATCTTATCAATCCCAAACTTTCCCCAGTAAGGATCATCCAGATTCCCATGCATAAACAGGAAAGACTTTCCTCCTAACTGGCACTTCTGGAAACCGCTATGCTCCATCTCCTTATCCAAATAGTCGTGAGACTCAGGTGTAAGGATTGAATTGGTGTATTGCAGTACTGCCCTACCTCTATCTGTGGCAAAACGCTCTAAACTTCCGCCACAGATGGAGTATTCGTGATTACCCCACAGATTCACCAACAATGGCTTGTCTAAGTCCTTGACCATCTCAATGATTTCATTGGGGCGTGGGCCATAGTTGACCAAATCACCAATAATGGCAAAAGCATCTACTTTGCCAATAGTAGAGATGTCTGCAAGAACAGCCTTAAAAGCTGTTACGTTGGCATGTATGTCTGAAAGAATTACAATTCTCATTTCTTCAAGAACTGCATCAAAGCTTCTTTATTCTGGATAGGAGTAGTGGTAGGACGGCCAAGATCCTTGCGGTTGCCTTTCTTGACTTTGATTTCAAGTAAAGCCGGACTCTCAAAGCCGTTTACTTTAGCAAGAACATTTTCAAGTTCAGCCTTGCTATCCACACTATAAGTTGCTTTATAACCAACAGCCTTTGCCACAGCAGGCAGGTCAATCTTCAAACCAACCGTAGGCTGACCACCCACAGAGTCGTGAGCACCATTGTTGAACACCACGTGAACATAGTTCTTGGGAGCTTTGTTGGCAACAATGGCCATAGATCCCATGTGCATAATGGCAGCACCATCACCATCAAAGCACCATACGCGACGCTCTGGTTGTGCAAGGGCAATACCCAATGCAATCTGAGAGGCATGTCCCATACTACCAACTGTCAGGAAATCACGTTCATGACTTTGGTTCATAGCAGCACGATACTCAAAGAGTTCACGGCTAATCATACCCGTGGTACTGACAATGCAGTCTCTGTCTCCAAGCGTAGCAGCAACGGTTTGGATGGCCTCTTCGCGGCTCATGGTGAGGTCGTTTACCTCCACGTTTTGGAGTTTGTAGTCATCAAAAGTATCCTTCTCAATTACGAGAGCAAAAGCATCCTTATTTTGGAGTGCTTTAATGGCTTTAGTAATTTGTTTCTCTGCTTTGTCTTCATCCTTTGCTAATACTTCATAGTTGACACCCATTACATTGAGCAGGCCGGTTGTAATCTTACCCTGTTTCACGTGTTGAGGTTCGTCATGTACACCCGGACGGCCACGCCAACCAATTAGGAGCAGTACGGGAATGTTATAAACTTCTTGATCGGTCAAAGATGCCAATGGATTGATGATATTGCCTTCGCCGCTGTTCTGCATGTAAACACAGGCGGGCTGGCCAGTAGCTAGATAATGCCCGGCAGCCAGACCAATAGCAGCACCTTCGTTGGCGGTGATAATGTTGTGCGCAGTATCGAAGTGGTCTGTGATGTAAGCGCACATGTTTTTCAGCAGACTATCGGGTACGCCTGCGAAAAAGTCCACGCCGTTCTCTCTTAGCTTCTCGATGAAAAACGCTGGTGAAATCATGTCGTTATTTTTTAGTTCCGGGGATGAGATTCAGGATTTGTTTGATAGGCATACAGTATTGTTCGGAAGCTTCAAGGCTTCTGCTGTTTACCAAAATGCTCTCCGCACACTTCACCATGGCAGGATAGGCACTGCGAAGCATGTGGTTGGCATAGATGACTATATTAATTCCCCATTCCGCCAACTCTTCTTCTGTAAACTGGTTGTATGTGGTAGGCACGGCCACAATAGGTGTATGAATATCCTTCTCTCTGAAACGTTGACAGAACTCTTTGATATCCATGCCGTCTTTATTTTTGCTATGAATCATAACGCCGTCAGCACCAGCAGCCACATAAGCGAAAGCACGCTCTAACGCATCTTCAACAGGTTTGCCGGCAATAAGACTCTCTATGCGGGCAATCACCATAAAGTCTTCAGTAATTTGTGCATTTTTACCTGTTTTAATTTTGGTACAAAAACCTTCGATAGTATCTTGGGTCTGCACAGCATCAGTGCCAAACAACGAGTTTTGTTTCAAACCTACTTTGTCTTCAATGATGACAGCTGAAATACCCAAACGTTCCAATGTGCGGACAGTGAAAACAAAATGTTCCACTTTACCGCCCGTATCACCATCAAAAATAACGGGTTTGGTAGTCACTTCTAAAGTGTCATTCAAGTCGTGAAGACGTGTGGTTAAGTCCACAGCCTCAATATCAGGCTTTCCTTTGCTGGTACTATCGGTCAGAGAAGAAGCCCACATTCCGTCAAATTCACGATGCTGTCCGTTCACCTCAACACTTGTGTGTTCTGCGATAAGCCCAGTCAGTCCATTATGAGATTCAAGAATGCGAACTATCGGCTTGGCAGAAATCAAACGACGTAACGAAGCAAGTCTTGCTTGTGGTGTTACGCCTAAAGAGTCAATCGCCTCTTTCAGCCCAGAAGCTGAAATACCTTTAGTATAGTGAATCTCAATCACTTTGCCACCAAGCGATTCCATAACTTTGAACACCTCATCACGCAAATACTTGCTAGGTCCCTCTTTCCAATCATCACCATGAATAATAAAATCTGGTTTATACTTAACCAAATTAGGAACATAACTCCAATCATCTTGAGGGACTACACAGCTTACACCTTTAATGTTTTCTATAACGTTTTTCCTCTGTTCGTATGAGAGGTAAGGCAACCGCTTATGAGTAGATATTGCCTTGTCAGTGAACAAGCCTATCATCACGTCACCATATTTTGCTCCTTCGTTGATGATATTAATCAACCCCGGGTGCATGATGTCCCCAATCATACCCAAATATACTGTTTTTTTCTTTTCCATTATATAACTCTTTTTTTTAGTGAAAAACCTAACTGTTTACTCTTAATTTTTATTTATCCTATCATTTCCAAAAACCTCTCCGCGCACCATAACTGCCATTTCTGGTTACCAGTCAAAGAGGACATGTCAATGTCTTTTCTGAACTCTGCACGTTTCGGACCAGACCAATTTTTAAATACTGAATCCACCGGACGCGGCATCGGTATCTTGAATGGAATTTCTAATTCTGGATATTTGATAGCATATAGGCCACGAACCAAATACTTAGGTTCCCCATTCCGCACTCTGTTCATGTCTAATGGTTCCGCCATAACGAGTTTGGCATACGGGTCGTAATAGGGCATCCACGCTGCTCCAAAGGCATTAAGATAGGAACTGCTGCTTTCGATGGAGAACACCTCGTCCATGAATTTTAGCACATCAATTCCATCTTCCCCATGACGGTATCTTTCAAACAATTCTGACTGGTCGACAGGATTTGTTAGAACCTGTTTGGGGTCTAAAAAGGTGTAGCGTTTAACGAACGCGTCGAACGTCCAGATAGGACTAATGAGTTTATCCATTCCGCCAAAAATCAAGTCAGCGCTTTCGCCCACTATCATCAACTGTACACCATCCTTCTTTGCCATCTCGGCAGCCTTATATATCTGTGGCTCAATGGAATGAACAGGTGCAAATTTATGCCGCATTACGAGGGGAGTGAATTTCTCGTAATCCTCCATCGTAATGTCAATCAAATGGTGATTCAGTTGGAATTTCTTGCAATACTTTTTTGCACGTTCCACATCGGCATCAAACACACCTGACACCGAATTGAAAGTGTAAGCGTGGCTGCCGGGTTTCAGATATGCAGCCAAGTTGGCACTATCCATTCCACCACTAAGAAGTATGCCGATGTTGTTGTATTTGGCATACAATTCGTCAAACTGTTTTTGGATTTCTCTGTCAATATCTTCTGATGATTTTACAGGAATACGATCTTCATCAACTACAGGCCGGAAGTTTTTGTGTTGAAAACCCTCAACAAAATCCACACCATCTTTCCATATATAACGGAAAGCCATATAGGAACTTAAGCAAAAATCTTTATTAACCATATCTTTAATGTTTATTATATCTAAATAATGTCGAGGGATTAGTGAACGCACAGAAAAATAGTAGGCGAGTTGCTATTCCTATTCCTAATGCAATAGCAACAGTGATTATTATAGCGGTCAAAAATGATGGAGGCACTCCAATTTTTTCAACTATAAACATTAAAAAATAAATTATCAGTGCATGATAAATATAATACTGCAAGGAGAGACGACCTTGTTGAGATGTCCACCTCGTATTAGGGCACAAATTCATAAATGCTAATGACATAGGTATACTAATCATCCAAATAAACATTCTACTAAACAATCCCTTTATACTACTATACGGAACTGCCTGATTCAAATCTCCCAATATGTTTGGAAAAAAAAGTGGAATTGAAATAGTTAACAATAGAAAGACAAAGCTCAGTGGCCTATAACTATCTGAAATAAACAATTTATTCTCCTTCATATAATACCCCAGAAAAAAGAAAGGCAAGAAGGATAATGTCCGCTGTATTGATAGAAATCTATTAAATGGCAAAAAACCTGCAATGAGGCTTATAAAAAATGTAGCAAATAAGACTATCCCATCATTATTAAGTATTTTTGAAGGTAGTAGCTGTATTATGAGCCTCCAAAATGTAAGACTTAACAAATACCACAAGACCCACCATGGAGTTAGTATTTTACCAAAGGAAACAAAACCAGTTGATGCAAAATCAAGTAAACACATTACAAACTGAACCAAGATAAGTGGTTCAAGTAGTTTCCAAATACTTTTTAGAAAACCATTTTTGTCTTTTCTATAGGAAAAGCGTCCTGAGATAAAAACGAACAAAGGCATATGAAACATGTAAATCCACTTCCAAACTACAGTGCACGCTTGAGATTCTGAGAAGTAATCCTGAGAAAAAACATGTCCAGCAATTACTAAAATCATAAGCCAATACTTAACACTATCTATCCTATCATCACGAAATGTAGGAGTTTCCCCCATCTCTTGTTGAGTTTTATTTACCGCCCTATTCTTTGTCTTAAATAGCATACAGAGATATTTAACGATTATATTTTGACCAGTAACACGACTTGTAATATAACTGTTATCTGTCGAATATATTTAGGAATCTCTCTAAGCTATACAATAGCCATTTCTGATTGCCGCTATACTTCTTAATATCGATATCTTTTCTGAATTCAGGTCGTTTTGGGCCTTCCCAATCTTTGAAATATTCATCAACAGGTCGAGGCATTGGTTGTTTCAATGGGATGGTGATATCAGGGTACTTCATTCGGAACAAATCCCGAATAATATATTTCGATTCGCCGTTTCTTATTCTGCCTAAATCCAGCGGTTTAGACAATTTTAATTTTTCATACGGGTCGATGTAGTCCATGCCCGCAGCTGAAATGGCATTTTCGTATGAGGCATAGCTTTCGTCTGTCACAATCTCATCATAAAAACGCAAATAGTCAATACTGTTCTTCCCTAAACGATATCTCTCAAAGAGATAATCCATGGAAGTAGGCTCGCATAACACCTCTTTTGGTTGAACATAAATAGTTCGATTAATATACTCTCTATATCCCCAATTCTTCGAGAGAAGGCCGTCCATTCCTCCAAATACATAGTCGGCAGCATCACCAATCACCAACATGGTCACCCCGTCTGCTTTGGCCTGCAATGCAGCTGTATAAATCTGAGGTTCTATAGAATGCACAGGTGCACCCTTACGATCCATGAGTACATCAACGGAATTATCTACCACTTTCCAATCAATATCCACGTAATGCAGATTTAAATGGTAGTACTTGGCATAATATTCCGCTCTTTCCAACTCACCATTTTCGAACTTCCCACCTAAAAAGCGGAAAGTATAGGCATCAGATCCTTCTGGCATATAGGACGCCAATATGGAGCTGTCCATTCCACCCGATAGCAACATTCCTAAACGTTCATTGCTGATTAATCTGAAAACATTACGCAAAGCAATTTCAACATCTTGGGCATCAGCAACCAAAACTTTTTCAGAAAAAGGATGTTGTTTATATACTTGATGTTTCAATCCAGGAAAAAACTGTTTCGTGTCATCTTCCACATATCTCAGTGAAAGATAGGAACTCATACAATAACTTTTGTCAACCATTGTTCAGACATTTAAGTGATTATCTTCTACTTGAGATGCTGGATCGTTAGTGGTCCATCCCCTAGTGGCTTTTAAAGCTTCAGTGATTTTTGTGGAAGATATTCCCTTTGTGTACGGGAAATATACAATCCTAATGCCTTCTTTGGCGAAATCCTCTTCATATTTCTGCCATTTTTCTGTACCATACCAATCATCGCCTACAAAAAGAATACTGGCTCCCAATTTTTTACAAGCGGTGAGTTTGTCCATATCGTATTGGGGCACTACTGCGTCAACATACTTTATGCTACGTACAATTTCTGCTCTGTCAGAATATGGAATCATCGCATGTTTTCCTTTATAAAGGACTAATTCATCTACAGTGACACCCACTATAAGTTTGTCGCACATTCCTTTAGCATTCTTAAGCAGGGTAAGATGGCCGATGTGGAACAGGTCATACACACCTGTTGTATAGCCAATTATCATTTCTTTGTGATTTGGTACGAGATTATTATCCATATTCTTTTCTTTTTTCACCAACAACTTCCTCTTATCATTCTAACTACTGAAATATCTCGAAAGACTTTCAACGCGGCAAAGATACAAATATTTCCTGCTCACCGTATCCCGATCATTTTTGTTTTATCCGCAGAGCGATTCTTATGGTTGGTTTCCTTTCACATCTTTGACAACATCATCCAAAATTGCCCCGAGATGCCCTCCCGCCCTTAATGTGGCGGACATCTCCATGACATGTTTTCGAATTTGTCGGTACTCTTCTTTATCAAATTCGGTGATTCTTTTTTCGAGCTCCAGCAAAGACGAAACGGCGATGCCCAACTTGTTCTTTTCCACATATTCAGCCAAAGCGGATTCCTTGCTGACAATTACGGGAATGCCAGCAGCAATGTACAAAGAGGTTTTGTGCGAGGAAATATATCTCAAATAATTGCCGAGGGGGGCGTGAAGGTATTCTATTTCATCCCCATCCCAGGTCAGCCCCCATCCTTCGGTAAGCATAGTTACATTTTCAGGACTGAAACGTCCCATATACTTCATCCAATCTGGATATTCTTTAGTATCTTCTGTTTTGATGCCGTACAGATGCATTTGAATGTCATTAAACGTTACTCTTTCCACCTTTTTCAAAAAAACGCTTTTGCTCAAAGCACCCGCAAATGCGACGCTGTCGTAATCATAATGATTGCTGTTTCCGCAGGGAATCTCCTCGGTTAAATAATCAAATAGCCATAGTGTCCTGCATGGGCAGTCAATACCATTCTTTTTGAACAAATCCTGCATTTGAGGAGTATGTACAATCAACTCGGAGGGGGTTTGTAATGTTTTGATTTCAAACTTGTCAAACACTCCTGTTATTCGAAAATGAAGAATATCATGTACAAGAATAACCAGATGGCACTTCTTTATTTTCAAGCATCGGCAAAATAGTAGCGAAAAAAAATCTCCAAATGGAAAAAAGGGAAATTGAAAAAGTACCAAGGAGCCACATTTAATTGACCAAATTGATCGTAAAAGTATGAAAAACTTTCTAAAGTTATAGCCCAATCTACTAATGAAAGAAGGATGGTTCTCGGCATACTCCGTAGTTGTACGTGTGTTTATCAATAACGGCTTAAAACCATGATTTTGTGCAATGTGGTTTACATCTTCACGCGCTTTCGAACGTGCATTATAAAAATTCCTATAGACATAATCAACGACTATTTTTTCCATACTAATCTATAACTCTTTTGTCTTGAACATTGAAATAACTTTTTCTACAATAGGTGCCATGTCGTAGTATTTGTATTCAGCAAGTCGGCCGCCGAAAATGACATCTTGTTCCTGAGCGGCAATCTCTCGGTATTTTTCGGCCAATAGGTTGTTCATTTCATCATTGACGGGATAGTACGGTTCCATTCCGTCCTTGTATTCCGTCGAATATTCTTCCGAGATTACCGTTTTCGGGCAATCATAAATAGCTTGGCCGAACATCTCGAAGTGCTTGTGCTCAATGACTCTTGTGTAGGACATCTCGTGGGATGTGTAATTCACCACTGCATTGCCTTGATAGTTTGGTGTGTCTTCAATACGAGTTTTAAAACTGACAGTCCGCCAATCGAGCTTGCCATATTGATAACCGAAATACTCGTCAAGGGGACCCGTATAGACTAAATGTTTGGCATACTTGCGCCAATCGTTATAGTCTGATTTGAAAAAGTCCGTGTCCGTTTTGCAGTCAATATCCTTCAGCAAAGCATCAATCAGCTTGTTATAGCCTCCAATGGGGATGCCCTGATAAGCGTCATTGAAGTAGTTGTTGTCAAACACAAGGCGCACCGGCAGGCGTTTTATGATAAAGGCTGGCAGTTCATTACAAGGGCGTCCCCATTGTTTTTCAGTATATTCTTTGATTAACTTCTCAAAGATGTCCTTCCCCACCAAACCAAAGGCCTTGTTCCTCAAGATTCCGAGGTTCAGAAGCACCATCAGCCTTCATTTTGGCTACTGCTTCTGCCTTCTGCTCTTCAATTTTAGCTTTTGCAGCTTCCGGGGTCGTCACGCCCCATATCTGGTAGAAGGTGTTCATATTGAATGGAAGGTTGTAGAACTTGCCGTGATAGTTGGCAATCGGACTGTTGGTATAACGATTAAAGGGAACTAGACTATTTACAAAATCCCAAACCTCATTGTTGTTGGTGTGAAAAATATAGGCACCGTATTTGTGAACATTGATGCCTTCTATCTTTTCGCAATAGACATTACCACCCAAATGCGGCCGTTTTTCAATCACCAGACATTGTTTGCCCTGTCGTTTTGCCTGATATGCAAACACGGCACCAAAAAGACCAGAACCTACAATTAGATAATCTCGCATTATATAGAGTTTTGTATTTTATGACCTCAAAGAAACATCCTGCGCACCGCTTATTATATTTCTCTACCTCGTAAAAGGGAGCCAAGATTCGAGCATGTCACATGTTTATTTTGTTTTTTATATATTGATTTTCAACCAGTTATATCTAAATTCTTTCGGTGGCAAATATGAAGGTGTGTCATAAGTCTGTTTTGGCAAAAATTGCTATTTGATTATCAGATAGTTACAAATCGAAAAATGCCGATTTTTGGACTTTTGACACACCCTCAAGTCGCAAAATGGCAAAAAGCGGCAACAATTACCTAAACCTTTCAACCTCAGGTTCTTCAAAGGTATTGCAAAGGATCTTCAAAATAGCAACATTTCAGAATATCGTCTCTGCAATCCGCACACTATACACAGGAAATCCGATGGTGCGGGGCTTCTACTCGAACTTTATCATCCCTTCAATCCGCTTCGTGCAGATTTCCCCCGTTTTGGCGAACTCCGCCCAAACGCGGCGCAAGGGCTTGCCTTGTTCGAGGAAAGTGCTCTCGGGAAGACCCTGCGCTATCAGGGTGCCTTCTATGCCCTTTCCGCCGAACAACAAGGCCAGCTCGGTGATGTGGCCGGCGCCGATCAGATGCCGGTCCTTGCGCCAGAAATAGGAATAGAGATGCACCTTCCCGCCATGGCCGGCATAACAACGCGCGAATTTCCGGGTCGGCTCCGTGAAGACGGCTTTTGACATTTTGTGCAGATAAAGTTCTATTATCCAACGTGTCAGCACATTACTGTCCAGTGCGCTCGCTATCTTTTTGCCACCGAGGTAGGAGGCCGTCTCGCGAGCGTTGGTCCCGATGAGGAGGTCGTGCCGCGGAGCAACCTCGCGCAAACGCTTCCCCTCTTCCTCTTTGGCCGGCAACGGATAGACACCCGCATGGGGAGCAAAAATCATGTGTCTGGCCAGTCCTTTCTCGGTAACATGGTCCGTGATTGCGTGTTGCGCCTCCAAAATCCGCTCCACCGGCGCATCCACCGGCAGCTCGTTCAATTCGTCCAAGATCTTGCGTTCCATCTCCCCTCGGTTCTCCCAAGTCCCTATCGGGTCACTCTGGATGATGGCCCTGCGGTAGAGGCCGTCGGTGCCTTCTGAAAGCATGATGCAACGCACAAGGTCTCCTCCGGCCGATTCCCCGAAAATCGTGACACGGGAAGGGTCGCCTCCGAAGGCCGCGATGTTGGCGTTCACCCAGCGCAGTCCTTCAATGGCATCCAACAGCCCGTTGTTGGCAAAGCCGCCTTCACGATTCTTGACGAAACCCAAAAGCGAAAGACGGTAATTGATTCCCACCACAATGACCCCGTTCTCTCTCGCAATCGGGGAACGGTCGTAAAAGGGGTTGTCGCAACCGCCATTTCGGTACGAACCCCCGTAATACCAGACCATTACGGGCAGCCGACTCTCGGGTGTCGCACCCTCTGGAACAGTGATGGAAAGATACTGGCAGCTCTCCTCCTGCGGCAGGTTCTCGTAATGTATTCCCGTGAGATTCAGCTCGATTGTGGAACAAAGCTGCACAGGATACGGCGCGGGCGTGGTGCATTCGTGTTCTGTGCTTCCGTAGGAAAAAGGCACAGGAACATCGTATCGCTCGGAAGTGGCGTAACGTATGCCGGGAAACTGCGCGCAACCATCGGCCGTGAACCCTTTGAAAGTGCCGGCCGGCGCATGAACGGCAGGAATAGGATGGGACGTCATATACTTGATGTTTTTAGTTGGCAAAAGTACACTTTTTCCAACAAAAAAAGAGGAAACTTTCGCTTCCTCTTTTCGTACCGAAGGCCGGGATCGAACCGGCACGAGTGTTACCTCATTGGTTTTTGAGACCAACGCGTCTACCTATTCCGCCACTTCGGCTCAAATCGGCGGCAAAAATACAATTTTTTTTAATATCTCCGCCAAAAATTATTCTCAAAAAAAAATTCCTTAAACAGCCTCGAAGAGGCAAAACGCGCGAAGCGCAAATAACCCCACACAAGCAAAGCGCAGTGTGGGGTTAACTCTAAAACCGCAGTGTGGTTTTTCTCTATAGCCACAGTGTGGTTTTTTCTCTAAAAGCCGCAGTGTGTGGTTCGGACTATGCCAACTTATCAATCCATCCCTTGATGTCCTCCAATTTGGCGGCCGGAACCTCCAATTTCAGCTTCTTTCGCAAGCCGCCGAGGTCGTTCAGCAGCTTGTTGGGGTTGGCCTGCTTCAGATGCTCCAAGGTGTTGATGCTGAGCTTCCGGAGTGCGGGAATCCATGCAGCATCGATGCCCAACGCGGTGAATTCCTCGTCTTTGCTGACCTCTTGCTTTTTCTCGGGACGCATCTGCGGGAAGAAGAGCACATCCTGGATGGAGGGTGAATTGGTCATGATCATCGCCAAACGGTCGA
>CAMJXE010000016.1 GCA_946409645.1 uncultured Bacteroidales bacterium | reverse complement strand
ATAGAGCCCTTCAGATTTCTGAAGGGCTTTTTTTGTTATGTCACGGATCATTCATCTCCGCATGTCAATGCGGACAACCCTAATTCCCATTCCCTTGGGGAAGGGGTGGACGTAGGCCAGGTAGGTGAACCTGTTTATTGCCAATAATGATGACCAGTCGGACAACCGTTTATAATACAACCCCGCCCTTTGGGCACCTCTTATAGAATAGAAGGGGGATTTCCCTTCGTACGTTGCAACCAGTCATAGCTCGAAAAGCCCCTCCCCCTCATAACCCCTAAAACCCTTAAACCCAACATCCCCGCGAGAATCGAATATTACAATTTACACCACGAAACAAGATGGAATTTCACATTCTCAACGCGATATTAATAAAGCATTGATAATCAATAGTTTACAGCTATTTTCTAACAAACTGCTAACCAAATGCTTTTCCAGCGATTTGGTCGCCAGCGCGAAGAATCGTATGCACAACTTTTTCTGAAATTTTGATTTTTAGGCGAAAAATTGCCATCTTTTGACATTGACAGGATATAAAAATCCCCTTATTTTATAGAGCTTTCCAAATGCATTGTTCATAACTTGTTGATAACCAAATCGTTTTTTGATTGTTGAAAAAAATAAAAAAAAATCTTCAAAAAGAAATATCGAACGAAAAAAAATGTATTTTTGCAAGTTAATTATAAAGTGTATAGTGTATGATAGACTACGTGAGTAAACACGGTAAAATTTTGAGAAACAGGGAAGGAACCCCCTGCCCAGTGTTTCTATCTATATCAACTTATGGTTTTGAAATAAATAAATTAAATTAACAATAGTAATAATTAAAAACAAAACGATGAAAAAATTTATGATTTTTCTGCTAATGGCAGTCCTTTATATAGGAACATGCCAGGCGCGCAGCGAAGCATTGCATCCCGACAATGCGAAAGGGAAGCTGCTCAGTTGGGTCACACCAACGCCCTCTCAGTCGTTTTTGACGCCAAGTCCGGACGCGGTTAACGCCGCCCTATTCGAAATCCAGGCGTTCTCGCTACCGACGGCGGGAGGGATTGAAATTTCCGAAAATGATACTGTGAAGTTCACCCTAGGCGAAAATGTGCCCTTTGAGTCACTGGGGAATTTTGGTCCCGCCGCGAGCGTTATCTGGTATCTTGACGGTGTTCCAGTTGCCACCACGACTTATTTTGATGGATATTCTAATCCGTTCATTGTTCAGAACCTAACTTTTGGTACGCACTACGTTTATTGTATTGTAAATCTACCTCAAGGTATTGACCATGTTGACTTGGGTAATATCTGCTCCCCGACACATCAGATTAATGTGACGGCAGAAGCTCAACAAGTGGGTACGTTAGATATTGCCCCAATAGATCCAATTTACGAAAATGAGACTGCTATCCTTAATGCTTTATTTCAACCTCAAACAGGTGAAACGGTTAGCTATTTTACTTGGTTTGTAGATGGAGTTGAAAAAGGTAGCACCGAAGCTCACCTTACAGGAACAGATTATTACACTAGTTTCACTGTTGCAAATCTTACATCGGGTACACGCTATGTGACTTGCAAGGCTCATGTGCAAAACAGCAATAACAATAATGAATACGAAGTTGTAGATGTTCAATCGTTAACAGTGAACGCGGTGTCGACGCCGGATGCTCCCACTTACACAATTCCTGAAAGTCATACGATGAACGTGAATGAGACTTGGACCGTTGATCCTACGACTATTGCTCCTGAGTTTGAAGTTACTCCCGCTTACGAATGGTATTTGGACGGTGTCATGGTTTCTACCAACGCAACGTTCACACTGGGTCATTTGCCCGCTGGCATTCACTATGTTTATGGTGTAGCATCCTATAATGGTATTACTGCAGTTTCGAATACTTGTGAGATTACGGTGACTGATCCGAATGCTCCTAATTTGACGATTACTGCTACCGAAATGGAGATAGAAGTAGGACAAACTACGACTATCACTCCTACTTATGCATCGGAGGGAACTATTCTTCAATACGAATGGTATGTCAATGGTGCAATGCTTTCTACAAATACAAGTTACGATTTCACCAGCGAAATTGTAGGTACGTATGATATATTTTGTGTAGCTACTAATCCTAATAATGGTGTTACCTCTGTTTCGAACACTCTCCAGATTAAGGTGAAGCCTGCTACGGTTGTACCTTTGATTATTGAAGCTGATCAAACTATTACGCAAGAAGAAACTGCCACCGTTACTGTTAGTAGTTATGAAGTGTCAGGTATTCCTACATACCAATGGTTTTTAGATGGTGTGCAAGTTTCTACCAATGCCCAATTGCAGTTGACCAATCTCTCCGTGGGTCAGCACTATGTATATTGTTACGCTACCACCGATGGTGTCACCTCTCAATCCAACACCGTCATCATAACAGTGACCACTGTTTTGCAACAAATCGGAACTCTTGGAATCGAATTAGTAGCCTCTACCCCTCCTCAACCAACTCCTCCTTCAACAATTGTTTCTATACCTGAAATTGTCGGTTCGGCTTCCTTTAAAGCAACTTTCGAACCTCATGGCGCGGTTGAAACGGTTACTTCTTATACTTGGTATATTGATGGCGTAGAGAAAGCTTCTGATCCGAATCCAAATTACGTATTCGTAGCCGGCAATCTTTCAGTAGGTAACCATTATGTCACTTGCAAAGCTCATGTGCTGAACAGCCAATATAATAATGAATATGATGTTACAGCTGTTCAGGACATAGTTGTTACCCCTCAAGATCAGGTTATCACGTACCCTATTATATATGTGGTTGATGAGCAGACAACCCCGGAACAACCCATCATTAATCCCTACCATACCATAGCTGCGGATTCCACCTTGGCTTGTGAATCTACATTCGAATTTTCTCTTTACACACATGTCGAAAATTATAGTATTTCTTGGTTCCTTGACGGCTATTTAATGGCAAGCGAACATAATGTCGATAATCCAAAAACCAATTATGGTGTAAATAATGAAGCACAGCGATTGACTCCTGGTATTCATACACTTATCGCGAAAGTTTATATTCCTTTCGAGACTGAACATGGAACTATTCAATTGGAGTTCCCATCCAATGAGATGACCATCAATGTGCTGGATCCTGTGGCTCCTACTTTGACAATCGCTCCTGCTGATACAACTATTACCACGACTGAGTACATCAACTACGCACCTGTTTACGAATATACAGGTACCGAGACTCCGGCTTGGGAATGGTACTTGGACGGTACGATGGTTTCTACCAATGAAACTTTCATGGTGAACAATTTGACAGTAGGTACGCACTATCTGTATTGTACTGCTACTGCAGAAGGTGCCACATCTGTTTCCAACACCAGCACGATAACGGTTTATGCTCCTACTTTGGAAATTGTCACCACGACTCCAGATCCTATTTATCCGGAGACCACCGTTTTCTTCAACGCTACCTATAACCCTGCAGACCCAGCACCCGAAACATACACTTGGTATTTGGATGGTGTACAGGTACAATCTAATGATTTAAATGAGTTTTATGTTTCAAATCTGGCGATTGGTACGCACACGGTGTATTGTAAGGCTACATATAATAATGTAACTACTACATCCAATATATTGACCATTACGGTTATCCAAAAGCCTGCTTGTGCAGACACTTTGATAATTACCCCTAATGGTAATGCTATAGCAGCGATCAACCAGAACTTCACTTACACCGCCACGGTTGCTTCCAACGATCCTAACATTACTTCGTTGGTTACCTATAACTACGAGTGGTTCTTAGATGGAGTTTCAGTTGCTACGGGTAATAGCTATACCTATAATAATGAGTTCGCTGGCTCTCATAAGATTTCTTGCACGGCTACCGCTGTTCCTGTTGAAGCAGTGGATGGAGTCGATGAAAGCTGTCCAGTGCTTTATTCAGACACTTCGACAATTATTGTCAGCGAGAACGAAATCAATGTTCACATTGAGGGCAACAACACTGGTTGTGCAGCTGCTTTGGTAACCCTTACCGCTGTGGCTGAATTCGATCAACTCTTTGACTACACCTACGTTTGGAGACTGGATGGAGAAGCATTGCTTCCTAACAACAGTAATGTGACTATCTCAGAAACGGGTCAAACAATCCAATTCATTCCTGAAATCCTCTTCGGCGAAGATGCTGTTCAAGATCCTCAGGCTCACGAGTTCACGGTGGAAATCTCTTACGGTGAATGCCGCTTGATCGTTTCCCCGATCCATTACTACACCATCGATCCTATGACCAAGCTCGAGCTGACCATTCCTCCTTACGTGTGTGGTTGTGCTACTTGCGGTCAACCTACCGTTACCACCGCTACCGCTGCTATCACCCAAGGTGTAGCTCCGGATCAATACAAGTGGTTACTTGTTACGTTAGAGGGTGATACTCTTACATATCTGACTACAGAGAATACCTTTGATATCGACACTACTACGATGGTTACCCTCGAGAAAGTCGGTGTACTTGGCATTTTCGCTAATCCTTCTTGTAATTCAGATACCGCTTGGCAAGAAGCACTTCCAGTTTTCATTTCCAAACCTACAGTTGTTATTTCTGGTGATCCGCTGGTTTGCGTGACGGATGCGGAGATTCAACTCAACGCTATGGTCAATAATATCAGTAATGATACTACTTATAACTACGAATGGAGACTCCACAACATGACGTTGGTTGAAGGCGCCAATACTTTGGATGGTAATGAATTCACCGCTCAGGGTGTTGATACTTCCAGTTTGATTGTCTCTGATTTGACTGTTCGCGAGAATCCTTACCTCTTTACTGTTGTTGTGAGTGCAGGCAATTGCAGCACCGAGAGTGCTCCTTTCTACCTCTATGTAAACGACACTGCAAGAGTTGTGGCTACTGTTAACTATGATTCTATCTGTGCAGGTGGTACCATCACGGCTGTTGCTCACCTCGGTGACTACAACATGCCTAACCTTACCTACCAATGGCAGAAGAAGGCTGAAAATGCTACCGAATGGGAGAATATTGACTATGGTACGGAGCCTACTTTGGAAATCAGCTTCGACGAGACTTCCTACTTGCGTGCTTACGTTTATCAAACCGGTTCTTCCTGTGTCGGTTACAGCGATTCACTCTTAATCAAGGTCTTCGAACCTAAGAACATTAACAGCGTCGTTGTTTTGAACGAAGGTGATCTTGCATCCAACATTTGTGAAGGCGCTCAACTTTTTGTGAAAGCAACCTTCATTGATGAAGAGGGCAATGAATATGTTGATCCTACTCTCTACTACAATTGGAAGTTGAATGGCATGGCTCTCGAATCTATCCATGGTCCTGAGTTCAGTGCACAAGCTTATATTTATGATAATGATGCTGTTGACTATACTTATACTGCTTACGTTGACTACGGTGTACCTGGTTGTGAAGCTGTTGAAGTTGCTTCTAACACAGTTCATGTTCGTCGTAATCCGCTCGTTGTAATTGACGGTACACCTAACGTCTGTTTCTATGGCAATGGTGTTGATGCCTATGGCCAAGCAATGAACAATGTCGTTTTGACGGCTTGGGTTGATGGTATTGAAGATACCAACGCCGTTTATACTTGGTACGAGAGCGGTCAATTGCGTGACGAACACGACGGTTCCGCTAACGTCTATAGAGAGAACTGGACTCCTACTGCACTTAACCCCTACATCTTCACGGTTGAAGTGGTTAATGGCGATGGTTGTTCTGCTATTTCCGAACCCTTCTATGTCAATGTTTATAACAAGCCTTACGTGAACATCACCAATGAAACTGGCACACAGATTTGTGAAGGCGGTGAAGTTACTTTGCGTGCAAGCCTTGACAACTACAACGATCCTATGTTGACCTACCAATGGTATGAAAACAGAGTTGACGAAGCTAACAAGATTCCTGGTGCTACCCATGAATTTGAGACCTTCAATCCTGCTGATACCACTTACTATATCGTAAAAGTCACTCACTTGATGGACTTCACATACGAGCACTGTGTTGCATTCGATACTATGATGGTGACCACAGCTCCTGTTCCTTCTCTTGTTGTTGTTAACGATTTGAATGGCGTTAAAACCATTTGCGAAGGCCGTTCAGTTGCTTTCGAGGTTATCTCAATCGAGAACGGTGTTGGTGGTGATACCAATGCAGTTTACACTTGGTATCGTAATGGTGTCCTCATTCCCGATGCTCACACGAGTTCATACGTAGATGCACCTGTTGCAGTTGATGGTGAAGGAACCGTTTACTACTATTCTGTAGAAATTCAACAAGCTGCTTCTGGTTGTAACTCTGGTCTTATCGCTTTGCAAGATACAATTCTTGTCAACCCGAACCCGAATCTTGTCATCGCAACTTCTCCTATCGTTTGCGCTGCTGTTCCTGGTGAGAACAACATCACTTTGGTTGCTCACGCAGAACCGGAGCCAGAAGAAGTTTCTTACAAGTGGTTTGAAGACAATGTTCTTATCGCTGAAACTGAAGGAGACACGTTGGAACTCTTCAGAGATTACAGAACATATCCTTATAACTTCAAAGTTGAATTACAGAACACCTACGGTTGTGTCTCTGTTGGCACTGCTACGGTCTATGTTAACGACAGCATTATCGTGAACATCACTTCCGACACGAACGTTTGTAACGGTGGTGAGATTACATTGACCGCTTCTCTTGATGACTGGAATGCAGATATGCTTACTTATCAATGGTTCGAAGATGGTGAAGAGATTCCCGGTGCTACTACTCTCGAATTCTCTCATGTTCCTGACTTAGGCGACCATATTTATACTTTGCAAGTTGAACAAACTACTTCAGGTTGTGTTGCCACAACTAACGATCACTTAGTACATGTACATAATCTTCCTGTGATTGATTCCATTACTCATAATCTTCCTGACACATTCGTGGTTTGCGAAGGATTCCAACTTGAGATGACTCCTATCCTCAATCCTGATTCAGGAGTTGCAGGAGGTGAAATCTACACATGGTATGTTAATGGTTCTGTGATTGAAAATGCAGTTGGCGCCAACTTATCTACCGTGCTCACAGTTATCGACGGTGCACCTACTCAATACACGTTTGGTGTTGCTGTTCAACAGTCTGCTGACGGTTGTATCTCTAACGTATTCGAGTTCGATCCGATTATGGTTAACCCGAACCCGACACTCTTATTGGTCACCGATCCTATCGTTTGTGCTGATGGTCAAGACAATGTGGTTCTCCACGCTAATGTTTATCCAGAGCCTATCACTGGCGTTCAGTACAGATGGTTCGAGGATAATGCACCTCTCGCAGTTACCACTGAAGATTCTTTGGTTCTTACGAAAGAATATAGATCTTATCCTTACAACTTCGGCGTTGAAATCGTTAACGAATACGGCTGTTCCGCTAACAGCGAGGCTATCGTTTACGTGAACGCTCAACCTGTTGTGAATGTCTTCGCTACTGAGACTGCTATTTGTGAAGGTGGTGAAATCACCCTCACCGCTGCTCTCAACGATTGGAATGCTGAAATGCTCACCTTCCAATGGTATGATGGCGATGTTTTGATTCCTGGTGCTACTTCTTTAAGCTACACCGTTGTTCCTACTGATGGTCTCCATCGTTACAGCGTTTTGGTTAACCAACTGACTTCTGGTTGTCTTGCTACCTCTGACACCATCAATGTCCAAGTTAATGAAATTCCTGTTATCACCTCCGTTGTTGCTTCTCAATACAACATCTGTAATGGTGGTCAAATCAGCGTCACTGCTAACTTGGTTGACGAAGTTGAAGGTGAAGTCTTCACCTGGTTCAGAAATGGTATGTTGATTCCTGGCGCAACTGCTCGTACTATCTATGATTCTCCTGCTACTTTCGATGGCAACACGCAACAATATTATTACACTGCTACTGTGTCTCGTCCTGCTGCTGGTTGTGTGTCTCTCACCAACACCTCCGATATCGTGACGGTTTATCCGAACCCGAGACCTGTTATCACTGGTGATCAGCACGTTTGCGAAACTGACTCTATCTTCTTGATTGCCAATGTCGATACTACTGGTATGGCAGCTGGTGCTCTCCATTTCACTTGGTATGAGTCTGGCCAAATCAGAGACAATATGGCTTACGGTCTTGGCGACAACAACTTCTACGCTGAATACTTCTACGCTCGCGTTGAACCTTATATTTTCACCGTTAAAGTAAGCCGCGACAATGTTCCTGGTGACAACCTCAACAATGGTTGTGTTGCAACTTCTGCAGAATACAAGGTTTATGTATATCCGCAACCTGTTGTTACAGTTACTGCATCTGAGACAGAAATCTGCACAGGCGGTGAAGTTACTCTGACTGCTAATCTCGATGATTATAACCATGATTATCTCATTTATCAATGGTATGAGCAAAGAGAGAGAATAGACACTTTGGCAAATGGTTGGGATGCACAGGGTAATGTTCAGTATATTTATGATACTGTTGCTTACAACTACATGATTCCGGGTGCTACACTTCCTACCTATACCACCACGCTCGATGCAACTACTACTCTCGGAGTACTTGTGATTCAAACTGCAACTACTTGTACTACCACTGACGCTATCACCATTACAGTGAATCCTCGTCCTGTGATTACCAGTGTAATCGCGCTTGATCAAGAAGTTTGCAACGGTGCTCAAGTTGTCGTGGCAGCTACCACCAACCAAGCAAATGATGAAGAAGCTGTTTATACTTGGTACAGAAATGGTATTGAAATCGAAGGCGCTCATCTGCCTATCTTCATGGAGAATGTCTATACAAACGATAATCACGTTACGGTTAACTATTACTCTGTAATGGCAACATTCCCTGCTTCCGGATGTTTCACTGACCTGACCGATGATCCCGAAGCTATCGTGACTATAAATCCCGCTCCTACTACAGTTTCAATTACTGGCAACAACGTGATTTGTGAGGGCGACAGCACCATTTTGTCTGTTTACTCTGACGTTGTCGGTGAAATCCTCTGGTCTAACGGTTCTACTGAACCTACCATCAAGGTTCCTGCCGGTACTTACACTGTGACCGTTTATACCACTGAGTCAGAAGCTTGCGAAATGACTTCCGATCCTTTCGTTGTCACTGCTCTTGGTACTGATATTATCGTAACTGCTACCTCAACCAACATCTGCGAGGGTGAACACACTACCCTTATGGTTAATCAAAATGGTTGGCAAGGTAATGTGACCTATCAATGGGATGCAAATGCCAATAACGACACTGCTTCCACCGTTGATGTCCAACCTCTGCAGACCACCACATATCAAGTGATTGCTACTGTTAATTCTACCAATGGTTCTTGTAGCGTTCCTGCATACATCACTATTAATGTTAATCCTCGTCCCGCTGCTCCGAATGTCATTGTTCCATTCGATACTATCTGCTTGGGTGAGCAAATCGCAGCCATCTTACATCCTATGACTGCCGCTTCTACCTATAACCTTTGGTATGTTAATGGCGTTCAGGTTCCTGGTGAGAATAATATGACTTACCTCTTTACTCCTGAATCCAATGGCGTTTATTTGATCACTGCACGTACTATCAGCGATGAAGGTTGTGTTTCTGAAATGTCAGCGCCTTCTGCACTCTATCCTTCTACCGTTGTTGTAGTCAGTGCTCCTCAATCTGTTGAGATCACTGGTATCAATAACTTCTGCGAAGGTGGTCATACTACTCTCTATGCTAACGTTACCACAGACGCTCCTGCTAATCAGGTTACATACGCATGGTTCAAGGATGGTGCTCCTTTCAACTCTATCTCTGTTGACCATATCACTGTTACCGAAGCTGGTTCTTATAAGGTTATCGTTACCAATTACGGTCGTTGCTCCACTGAGTCTGTCTCTTACGACGTAACAGTTGCTGAGACTCCTCAATTGCAGTTGACTGCTACTGAGACTGAGATTTGTGTTGGCGGTACCACCGTTATCACTGCTGAATCTACTGGTTGGAACAATGGTGATGTGAACTACTACTGGAACAACGGTTTCCACGGTTCAGTATTCACTCATACTGCTACGACTGCAGGTGTTGACACCTTCATCGTGACCACTTCCCAATCAACTTCTGGTTGCTTTGCAGTTGATACTATCCTCATCAATGTTTATAATACTCCTGCAACTCCTATTGTTGTAGTTACTAATGACACAGTTTGTGACGGTGGTCAAGTGACTCTCACTGTGACTAACCCTGTCGAAGGTGCAGATTATACTTGGATGAGAGATGGCTATGTAATTGAAGGTACCACTGGTTCTGTCCTCGTTGATTATCCGATGGCAGTTGCTGGTGATCCTACTCAATACATCTACACTGTAATCGCTAATCTTCCTCAATCTGGTTGTCAATCACAAGCTTCAGAAGGCGCTATCGTAAACGTTCTTCCTGCTCCTGTTGTGTCAGTTACTGTTGAAGGTAACACCGTGCTTTGTCAAGGTGGTTCTACCATTCTTCACGCTGTTGTTACTCCTGAGGGTGATTATGGTTACACCTATCAATGGTACAAGGATAATACTCTTATCCCGGGTGCTACCAGCGCTAACTACACAGTTATTGAACCCGCTCGCGAAACTCCTTACGAGTTCAAGGTCGTTGTCACCGCACATCCTGGTTGTATCGTTACAGCTGTTGCTCCTGCTATCACAGTTGTTGCTGATCCTGTTGTTACCGCAACTATCAGCACCGATATTACCTGCGTTGGAGGTGTTGCTACCTTGACTGCAGAAATTAACGGAGGTGTTGATCCTGTTAACGGTTTGAATGATTATACTTATCAATGGTATAGAAATACTCCTACTGGCTTAGCAGTTGCTGTTGGTAATGGTGCTACTTATACCACTGAAGGTACTGAGGCTCCGAATAACTACACTTATTGGGTTGTTGTTGACAACGGTTATGGTTGTAACGCTTCTTCAAATATCGTCAACTACTCTGTTGTTGCTGATCCTCAAGTTACTATCGTACGCGTTCCTGAGTTCGATGCTACCGTTTGTGACGGTGGTGAGACCGCTATCAAGGCACTCGTCCAAGGCGGTTATGGTGAGGCTTCTTATCAATGGTTCATCAATGGCAACCTGATTCCTGGTGAAACCAACCAAGTACTCTACATTCCTACCCTTTCTTACGGTGTGAATGACAACTACAGCGTTGTTGTTACTCAAACGGGTGTTGGTTGTTCAGGTGAAGCTTCCGCTAATATCAATACTCTTGTTACGGTTCATCCTACCTACATTGTGAACATCGAAGGTTCTGGTAATGTTTGCGAAGGTGGTACTTTGACTCTCACTGCTACTGTTCCGAATATGATTCCTGGCGATGTCCTTGGATATCAATGGTACAGAATCCTGAACGGTTCAGAGGCTCCTATCAATGGTGCTAATAGCGAAACTTATACTACCTCTGAGTTCCTGTTAGGTAATTCATACGACTACTATGTTGTTGTGACCAGCAGCTTCTCCGGCTGTTATGTCCAATCCTCCACTGTTCCTGCAAACGTTGTTGCTGCTCCTTCTGTTGCTATCCAAGGTGCTAACACAGTTTGTGAGGGTGGTAATCTGACCCTGAATGCATTCGTCACTGGCGGTGTTGAAGGTGCTGATTACATTTACACTTGGACTTGGACAGGCGCTGGCAATGGTACAGCACAAACCAACGTTCCTACTTACGTTCCTGTGCTTCCTGCTAATGACGTTGCTACTCCTTATTACTTCACCGTCACGATCTCTCGTCCGGACAACACCGGTTGTTCAGCAACCTCTGCCGCACACGAGATCAACGTACTCGCAGTTCCTACTGTCTCCGTGACAGCTGACAACGCTTACGTTTGCCAAGGTGGTGATGTTACCTTGACTGCACACGTCTCTCCGGTCGGCGCATACAACTATGTATGGACTATCAATGGTCAACAGCAAGCTGTCAACGCAGCTACCGTTACCACTTCAATGCCTACAGTTGGCACCGTAAATGCAACGGTTGTTGTCTCTGCAGCTAATGCAAGTGCTTCTTGTTCTGCTTCTGCTTCTCTCGCAGTTCCTGTTCAAGTTGTGGCTGCTCCTTCTGTGACTATTTCAGCTGATCACACTGCAATGTGTGTCGGTGGTACTACTACTTTGACTGCAAATGTCACCTCTAACGGTAACATTCCTGGTGAGTTCAACTATCAATGGGCAATCAATGGTATCGAAGTTGAAGGAGCTGTTGCAAGCACTTTCGTACAACCTCTCAATGCCGCTGGTAATTACACCTATACTTTGAGAGTTTCTCAAAACAACAACCTCGGTTGTAACTCTACTTGGTCTGCTCCTGTGACTGTCCAAGTTGCTGAACAACCTGAAGTAGTTTTGACTTCTCTCGATGGTTTGGATATTTGCGAAGGCGGTTCTATCACTATGAATGCTGTTGTTGTCAACTATAATACCTCAGTCAATGGTGTTTTGAATAGCAATGTCTATGGTGGTATGAACTTCGAATGGATTAGAAACGCTGTTTCTGCTCATCAGGATCTGAATGTGACTACTTCTACTCAACAGTTCACTGAAACCCTCAACACTATCGGTAACTACCATTATCGTGTTGTTGTTGATCCTGCTGGCTATAACTGTCAACCTCAAGTTTCTAACATTGTGACTGTTGGTGTTGTTGGTAATCCTTCTTGGACCGAAGTCCATGTCTATAGTAGCAACGGTACCGATGCATGTCTTGGTGACATTGTTACCTTGAATGCAGCAATCCAAGGTGGTGTTACTGACCTTGTGAACAGCACAAGCGGTCATATCCAGTGGATCGTTACTGATGAAAATGGTAATACATTCGACGTAAGTGGTGGCCTCGGTGGTAATTCTTACGATATTCCTGCCGCAGCTGGTACCTACACTTATACTCCTACCTTCGTTGGTAACATTGGTAGTGGTTGTCAGTTGACCAACACTGACCTTGTATCTGTCGGTGTCACGGTTCACGAACTCCCGACTGCTCAATTCATCAGCGGCGATGGTACAGCACTTTGCGCTAACGATGGCAGCGCTTCTGCTGAACTTGTTATCTCCTTCACGGGTGTTGCTCCGTTTGTGTATGAAGTTGTTGACGGTAACGGCAACGTTGTAGCACACGCTACCACTCTTGCTAACACAGTTTCTGTCTTCGTCTCCCCGAGCACACAAACCACCTACAGAATCACCCTCGTTCAGGATGCTTACTGTGTGAACGACGCTCTCGAAGCAAATGCAGTTGCTACTGTTTATGTGAACGAAATTCAGTTCGACGATAATATGTTCATCTCTGGTTGTGATGACAACGGTCAGGTTACTGTTTACTTTAACATGATTTCAGGTAATCCGAACGCAGCATTCAACGTCACCTATTCAACTGTCGACTTGGCTGCATCTGGCACTATAAGCAATGGCACAGCTACTTTCGCAGCTCCTTCAGTTCCTGGTGACTATCCTGCAGTGATCACTATCGACGGTTGTTCTTACGATATCGTGGTTCGCGTACTTGTTGGCGAATTCGACTTCGGTGGTACACTTCCGATTATGGATCAACGTTGGAACGATGTTGTTGTCGTGAACAACAATCCTGCTACCAATGGTGGACACACCTTCGTGGGCTTCCAGTGGTATCACAACGGTGAACTTATCCCTGGCGCTACCTATTCTAACTATCAAGACTTGAACGGTCTGAACGGATTCTATTCAGTTGAATTGATTGAACAAGATGCTAACGGAAACATGGTTGTCTATCAGACCTGTGACTTCTACTTCAATACCACTGGTTCTGTGAAGGTTTATCCTGTTCCTGCAAATGTTCGTCAAGAAATCACTATTGAACTTGATTTGACCTCCGAACAACTCGAAGGCGCAATCCTCGACATCTACAGCGTGACAGGTGCTCACATTGAACATGTGACCAATCTGCAACCCATCACTAAGATTGAAGGATTCAAGGCTCAGGGTACCTACTTCGGACGTATCTTGACAGGTACAAATGAAATCAAGACTGTTAAATTCGTTATCGTAAAATAATATGTTGAAATCCGAGCTTGGCGGCTTCGGTCGCCAAGCATCGGTTTCATAAAAATCACAGAATAAAAAAAGATAATATATTATGAAAAAGAATTTATTGTTAATCAGTCTTATTTTCGCGATCTGTACCGCTTTTGGTCAAGAGGTACAAACAGAAAATAATTCCGGTAACACGGAAAATTATGAGACTTCTACCTTCTGCCCTCATCGCGTTAATGTGCATTTGGGCGAGGCTTGGACGAACAATATCTACAGAAGAGCTGGATTGAATCAGTATTTTTCTCACAGCGACATGTTGGATGTTGAATATGCTTACTTCTTCAACGAGCATTGGGGTATCAGTATCGGTACAGGTATTACTCACCTTGGTGCTATGGCTGCCATCTCTAAAAGTGGTGTTATTCCAGATTATGATGTCCTCAACGACAATGGCTTTGATGCTCCTGTTACATATAACCCAAACTATGATCTCTATTACGATGCTCATGGTTTGAAGGAAAAACAAGCTATTT
The DNA here is from genome assembly GCA_946409645.1 of uncultured Bacteroidales bacterium. GTDB lineage: Bacteria > Bacteroidota > Bacteroidia > Bacteroidales > WCHB1-69 > F23-D06. Next base: position 28,724 of record CAMJXE010000016.1, on the reverse strand, counting down.
GGGCAGTTGAAGTTCCCTTGAAAGCTAACTTTGATTGGCGCTTTGATGGACGTAATGGTATCTATGCCGCTCTTGGTGTTCAGGGTTACTTCCCTATCAAAGCTAATAACAAATATACTGGTGAAGGTACTATTACCACCAGTGGTTATGAAGCTCTCTTCAACCAATGGTATATGCGTCATTATGAAGACGGTCAAATCAAAATGGCCAACCACTTTGACGAAGGTTCTTACACAGGTAGAGGTAAGAATGTGAAGATGAGACCCTCTGTGGATATTGTGGCTGACTTCGGCGGTATTTTCGCAATCAGCAAGAAAGTTGATTTCTACGTTGGTACTTACTTCAAGTATGGTTTCTTAGATATTCTTCCTAAGCAAAAGACCACTCTTATTGGTGCAAACGATCAAGGCAATATGGAGTTCCAAGGTACTCTTGGTTCCAATATCCTCGATGAAGCATACGCACAAGGTAATATCAAGAAAAACCAAACTAAATGGAACCTGATGCAAATCGGTGCTAAGGTTGGTTTCCACTTCAAGACTTGTTCTACTCCCGAAGAGAAGTCCAAAAAGCAACTTGAGAAGGAAATCCTTGATGAACTCAAGAAGAAATCAAATGAACCCATCATCATCAAACAAGATCCTCAGTACATTTACATTGTTCCTGTTTGCGATCAATTGGAAGAAGATGATGAATATCTCACTCCTGCCGACAAGAAAGCTATCGCTGATTTAAGCGATGCACTTTCTAAGACCAAGATTCTCTTTGACCTTGACAAAGATATTCCTAAGATCACTGATTATAACGACAATATCAATAGAACTGTTTCTATCCTGAAGGCTAATCCTCAGTTGAAACTCATTGTTGAAGGTTATACTTGTGATTTAGGTTCAGAACAACATAATCGTGACCTCGCTAACAGAAGAGCTAATAACGTTAGAAATCTCTTCATCCAAAAGGGCGTTGCTCCCGATCAAATTGAAACCGCTTCTTACACGGTGAACGATCCTCAAAATCGTCAAAACATCACGGATCCTAGCCGCGAAGAGCATAGAGCTGCTATCTTTAGAATCGTCAAAAGATAATTATTACTATTCTCGTTAGAAAAGGGACTGCCGTAAGGTGGTCCCTTTTTTACTTACTCAGTTAGTGGTTAGTAGTTTTGAGGCTGATAGGCAGGTGTGCAGGTAGGATGAGACGATGTGTGTAAGAGAGGATATTTTAGTTTATTTGGAAAATATCCCCTTTTAAAGGGTGAGGTTGATGTCTTGCCACAATCTGCTGAATATCAATAAAATATATCTTTTTATTACAAAAAGCGTGCCATAATGAAAATTTTTTTTCAACAGCTGATATTTGATTAAAAAAATTTCTATATTTGCCAGCTTGTTTAAAAATCGTTATTTGCACAGTATAAAAGTGTGAATGATATGTTTAACGGTTTGATTTTGAGATGGTTGTGGTGTTGATAATGAATTTTTAAGAGAGGGGAAGAGTTGTTGATCTGTGTAATAAACTGCAATAAATATTCGAAAATAGAAAAAAATATAAAGAAATGAAGATAGTGAATTATTTTAAAGAGACGTATGAAGAGCTGGTTCATAAAACGAGCTGGCCTACCATGCAAGAACTTGGAAATAGTGTTGTGGTGGTATCTATTGCTTCCCTTATAATCGCGTTAATCGTGTTTTTGATGGATACCATTTTCAATCTGGGCATGCATGCCATGTTCCCGGCTGTTTAGTTTCTTTATCGCTGACATTATATCCTTAGTAACTGTAGCATGGCTGAGTTAGAGCGTAAGTGGTATGTGATTAAATCTGTCACAGGGACAGAGAAGAAGGTGAAGCAGAACATCGAGAGTGAAGTTGCACTTTCTTCATTGAAGGACTCCGTTTTTGAAGTTTTGATTCCCACGGAGAAAGTTTTTCACAGCACGAAGAGCGGCAAGAAAGTAGTGAAGGAACGCAATTATTTCCCGAGTTACATATTCGTTGAGGCGATTATGACCCAGGAGGTTTGTGCTAAACTGCTGGAAGTGCCCGGAGTGTTGGGTTTTGTGGGTTGTAAACGTAAGAGCGATCCTCCTGTTGCGCTTCGTAAAGATGAAGTCTCCCGTCTTCTTGGTAAGGTTGACGAACTCTCCACTCAGGATGAGTTTTTGTTGCAGCCTTATATTGTGGGCGAGGAAGTGAAAGTTATCGATGGACCATTCAACACTTTTAACGGTATCATCGAAGAGATTGACACCGAGAAGAAGAAGCTGAAGATTACGGTGAAAATCTTTGGCCGTAAAACTCCGCTTGAGCTGGGTTTTATGCAGGTTGAAAAAATATAGTGTCGGAACATTAGTTACAAACAAAATTAAAAAATTCAAAAATGGCAAAAGAAGTAGCTGGCTTAATTAAGTTACAGATTAAGGGAGGTGCCGCCAATCCGTCACCGCCGGTGGGTCCTGCATTGGGTTCCAAAGGCGTGAACATCATGGAATTCTGTAAACAGTTCAATTCCCGTACGCAGGACTTGGCTGGAAAGGTGATTCCTGTGATAATCACGGTCTATAAGGATAAATCCTTTGACTTTGTCACCAAAACGCCACCGGTTGCTGTCCAAATTATGGAGGCCGCCAAACTTCAGAAGGGATCCGGAGAGCCGAACCGCACGAAAGTGGGGACGATCACATGGGACCAAGTGCGCGCCATTGCCGAAATCAAGATGAAAGACTTAAACTGCTTCAAGATTGAGTCTGCCATGTCGATGGTTGCCGGTACTGCACGTAGCATGGGTGTCAATGTGAAGGGTGGACAGAATCCTTTCGAGCAAAATTAATTAACAAGTAAAAAACAAACAAATGGCTAAGATATCAAAAAAACGCAAAGAGGCTTTTGCTAAATTTGATAAGAGCAAGGTATATGCTCTGCCCGAAGCTATCGAGGTGGTGAAGAACCTTACCTACACGAAGTTTGATGCGTCTTTCGACATCGACGTCCGTTTGGGCGTTGACCCTCGTAAGGCCAATCAGATGGTGCGTGGTATCGTGACGTTGCCTCACGGAACGGGTAAAGAGGTGCGTGTGCTGGTGCTCTGTACTCCCGACAAGGAGGAAGAGGCAAAGGCTGCTGGCGCTGATTTCGTGGGCTTGGAAGAGTATGTTGATAAAATCAAGCAGGGATGGACGGATGTGGATGTCATCATCACCATGCCGAGCGTTATGCCGAAGATCGGTGCGTTAGGTAGAGTCCTCGGTCCCCGTGGTTTGATGCCGAACCCGAAATCCGGTACCGTGACGATGGAAATCGGAAAAGCCGTCTCTGAAGTGAAAGCCGGTAAGATCGACTTCAAAGTTGACAAATACGGTATTATTCACACTTCAATAGGTAAGAACCGTTTTTCAGTGGAGCAATTGACCGACAATGCTCGTGAGATGCTCTCAACGGTGATCAAGCTCAAACCTTCCAGCGCGAAAGGTACTTATATCAAGAGTATTTACCTCTCCACGACAATGAGCCCCGGCGTGCAAGTAGATCCTAAATCAGTTACCTTATAAAAAGATTAGTTAGTATGAATAAAGAACAAAAAAGTCAAATTATAGAAGAGATTTCCCAGGACTTGGCTAACTATTCTCATGTATATGTAACGGATATTTCCGGATTTACAGTTAGCACAGTCAATCAGTTACGCAAGTTGTGCTTCAACAAGGACGTGAAACTGAAGGTGGTGAAGAACACCCTTCTGAAACGCGCCATGGATCAGTCTGAAAAGGATTATTCAGAGTTGTATGAGACTCTGAATGGCCCGACAGCTGTGATGTTGTGCAACACGGGTAACGTGCCCGCCAAGTTGATAAAGGACTTCCGGGCGAAAAATGCAAAGCCCATCATCAAGGCTGCCTTCATTGAAGAGGCTGTCTATATTGGCGACGACCAATTGGAGATGCTTTGCAGCATCAAGTCTCGCGAGGAATTGATTGGCGACATCGTGGCATTACTGCAATCACCTGCAAAACAAGTGGTTTCCGCTTTGCAGTCGGGTGGTGGCAAGTTGGCTGGTATCGTTAAGACTCTTTCCGAGAGAGCATAATAAAAACAAACAAATCAAATTTAGTAAAAACAATTAAAAAAATATCATTATGGCAGATTTGAAAGCATTTGCAGAACAATTAGTGAACTTGACCGTTAAGGAAGTTAACGAGTTAGCTCAAATTTTGAAAGAAGAATACGGTATCGAACCCGCTGCAGCAGCAGTTGCAGTAGCCGCAGGTCCCGCAGCAGGTGGCGCAGCCGCAGCTGAAGAGAAGACCGAGTTCGACGTTATCCTGAAGGCAGCTGGTGGCAACAAGCTGCAGGTTGTGAAGTTGGTGAAGGAACTCACCAGCCTCGGCCTCAAAGAAGCTAAGGAATTAGTTGACGGCGCACCCAAGGCCGTTAAGGAAGGTATCTCCAAAGACGAAGCTGAATCTTTGAAGAAATCCCTCGAAGAAGCCGGTGCAGAAGTAGAAATTAAATAATTTCCTTTCATACCTCAAGCAATAGAACAACGCTTCCACATCGGGTGGAAGCCTTGTTCTTATTGCTGTTTTATAATACCTGCTGATTGGTATTTTGCTAAAAAGCTAATAATCAGTAATTTCGTCAATTAAAAACAAACAGCCTTGTCAACTACAAAAAATAACAGAATCAGTTTTGCGACAACGAGACCCGTTGATTTTCCGGATTTTCTGGATATCCAGTTGAAGTCTTTTCAGGAGTTTTTCCAGATAGACACCGATCCGGAATCGCGTAAGAATGAGGGCTTGTATCGGGCATTCGCGGAAAACTTCCCAATTACCGACGCGAGAAATTGCTTCGTCCTGGAATTTTTGGACTATTACATCGATTTTCCGCGCTATTCCATGGACGAATGCCTTGAAAGAGGCTTGACATACAGTGTTCCACTGAAAGCCAAGTTGCAGTTGAAATGCAACGATGAAGAGCATGAAGGTTTTGAGGAGGCACGCGTGCAGGAGGTCTATCTGGGTATGATTCCATACATGACCCCTAGCGGCACCTTCATCATCAACGGTGCTGAGCGTGTGGTGGTTTCCCAGCTGCACCGCTCTCCGGGTGTGTTCTTCGGATTTTCTTACCACTCTAACGGTACGCCGCTCTACTCCGCCCGCATTATTCCCTTCAAAGGTTCATGGATGGAGTTCACCACTGACATCAACAATGTGTTGTATGCCTATATCGACCGTAAGAAGAAATTGCCGGTCACCACGTTGCTGCGCGCCATCGGTTATGAGACGGACAAGGATATTCTGAGCATTTTCGACATTGCAGAAGAGGTGAAAGCTTCTAAGGCAAACCTCAAAAAGTATGTGGGTCAGAAGTTAGCTGCCGCCGTCACCAAGACGTGGTATGAGGACTTTGTAGATGACGAGACCGGTGAGGTGGTCAATATCGAGCGTACAGAGGTTCTGATTGACCGCGAAACCATTTTCGAGAAAGATCACATCAACATGGTGGCAGACGCCAACATCAAGACCGTGCTGTTCCACAAACAGGACGATAAGCAGGTTGACTATTCGGTGATCTTCAACACGTTGCAGAAAGACCCCACGAACTCGGGCAAGCAGGCTATCGAGTACATCTACATGCAGTTGAAGAGCACGCAGGCTCCCGACGAGGAGACCGCCCGCGCCACGCTCGACAAGCTGTTCTTCTCCGAGAAACGTTACGATCTCGGCGAGGTGGGTCGTTACCGCATCAACAAGAAATTGAATTTGGACATCCCGATGGAAACGGGCGTGCTCACGAACGAAGATATTATCTCCATTATACGTTACTTGGTTGAGTTGATCAACTCCAAGACGGAAGTCGATGATATCGACCACTTGAGCAACAGACGTGTTCGTACCGTCGGTGAGCAATTATATAACCAGTTCAGCCTTGGCCTGAACCGCATGGCCCGCACCATCCGTGAGAAGATGAACGTGCGCGACCACGAATCCTTCTATCCTCAGGATTTGATCAATGCCAAGACATTGTCTTCAGTGGTCAATTCGTTCTTCGGCACCAACCAGCTGTCGCAGTTCATGGACCAGACTAACCCGTTGTCAGAAATTACACACAAGCGCAGAATCTCAGCTTTGGGTCCTGGCGGTCTGTCTCGCGAGCGCGCCGGTTTTGAAGTGCGTGACGTGCATTACACTCACTATGGCCGTCTTTGTACCATTGAGACCCCTGAAGGTCCTAACATCGGTTTGATTTCCTCCCTTTGCGTGTTCGCACGTATCAACGACCTCGGTTTCATAGAGACACCGTATCGTCGTGTGGTCGATGGACAGGTGCACTTCGATGAGCCGCCTGTGTTCTTGACCGCCGAAGAGGAGGACAACAAACGTATCGCGCAAGCCAACACGCCTATGGATGAGAACGGTCTGCTCGGTGAAAGAGTGAAAGCCCGTCGTTTGGCCGACTATCCGATTCTTCCGCGTGAGGAGATCGACTTGATCGACATTGCGCCCAACCAGATTGCATCTATTGCTGCATCCCTGATTCCGTTCTTGGAGAACGATGACGCTAACCGTGCGTTGATGGGCTCCAACATGATGCGCCAGGCCGTGCCGTTGTTGCGTCCTGAGGCGCCCATCGTGGGTACAGGTTTGGAACACCGCGTGGCGGTTGACTCCCGTGTGGTGCTGCTCGCTGAGGGTACAGGTGTGGTAAAATCTGTTGACGCTCAGCATATTGAGATTGCGTATGATCGCTCCGAAACTGAGAATCTGATCAGTTTCGATTCCAATGTGAAGAACTATGAACTGCTAAAGTTCAGAAGAACCAACCAAAATTCTTGCTTCAACCAACGTCCTATCGTGGTGAAGGGTCAAAAGGTGAAGAAGGGCGACGTGTTGACAGAAGGTTATGCTACCGAAAACGGCGAATTGGCACTCGGTCGCAACCTGATGGTGGCCTTCATGCCTTGGAAGGGATACAACTTCGAGGATGCAGTTGTGATTTCTGAAAAAGCAGTTACGGACGATTTATATACCTCTATTCATATTGAGTCTTTTACTCTTGAGGTACGCGACACTAAGCGTGGTCAAGAGGTGCTCACCAACGATATCCCGAACGTTTCATCCGAAACTACCAAGGATTTGAACGAGGACGGTTTGATTCGCGTGGGTGCAGAGGTGAAGGAGGGGGATATCCTCATCGGTAAGATCACGCCTAAGGGCGAGTCCTATCCGACTCCCGAGGAGAAGCTGCTCCGTGCCATCTTCGGTGACAAGGCTGGCGATGTGAAGGACGCTTCCCTGAAGGCACCTCCAGCAATGCGCGGTGTCGTCATCGGTGCAAAATCCATGTCTCGCCTCATCAAGGATAGAAAATCCAAAGCGAAAGACAAGGATATCGAAGAGGAAATCAAAGCTAAATATCAAGTGGAACTGGATGCCTTGAAAGAAGTCCTCGTGATGAAGTTATACAAGGTTCTGGACGGTAAGGTCGCACATGTGATATGCACCGATACTAAAGAGCCTATCGTGCAAAAGGGTTCCAAGTTCTCTCAGAAGCTGTTGAATACCATTGATTATAAGACAGTTTCCGTATCCAAATGGACGAATGACAGTCGCGTAAACGGTATGGTAGCGCAGATTATCCGCAACTATCTTGTGAAAGTCCGCGACATTGAGTCCCGTCGCACACGCGAGATTTTCGATGCTACCATCGGTACTGAGCTGCCTTCCGGTATCGTGCAAATGGCCAAGGTCTATGTCGCCAACAAGCGTAAACTTCGTGTGGGTGATAAGATGGCAGGTCGTCACGGAAACAAGGGCTGTGTGGCCAAGATTGTCCGTCAGGAAGACCTTCCGTTCTTGGAAGACGGTCGCCCGGTCGATGTGGTGCTGAACCCGTTAGGTGTGCCTTCCCGTATGAACCTCGGTCAGATTTATGAGACCGTGTTGGCATGGGCAGGTAAGAAGATGGGTGTGAAGTACGCCACTCCGATTTTCGATGGCGCTTCCATTGACCAGATCAACGAGCTGATGCGCGAAGCTGGTCTGCCTGAAAACGGCAGCACGCAACTATATGATGGTGAGACGGGTGAGCCGTTCCATCAGAAGGCCACTGTAGGTTACATCTATTACCTGAAACTGCACCACATGGTTGATGACAAAATGCACGCTCGTTCTATCGGACCGTACTCACTGATTACGCAACAGCCTCTCGGAGGTAAAGCCCAATTCGGTGGTCAGCGTTTCGGTGAAATGGAGGTATGGGCAATCGAGGCTTACGGTGCTTCTAACGTGCTGCAAGAGATTCTGACTGTGAAGTCTGACGACGTGGTTGGCAGAGCGAAAGCTTACGAGGCGATCGTGAAGGGTGATAACATGCCTGTTTCCGGTATTCCGGAGTCCTTCAACGTGTTGGTCAACGAGTTGCGCGGTCTGTGTTTGGATATTAAATTTGAATAAGAAATAAAACATCTGAAAGAAAATGGCTCTCAGAAAAGATAATAATACCCGTAAGGAGTTTCATAAAATAACCATCAGTCTGGCCTCGCCTGAGACCATTCTCGAGCAGTCGCACGGTGAGGTGTTGAAGCCGGAGACCATCAACTACAGAACGTTGAAGCCGGAGCGCGACGGTCTGTTCTGCGAGAAGATTTTCGGCCCGATGAAGGACTGGGAATGTCATTGCGGTAAGTACAAGAGAATCCGTTACAAAGGCGTGATTTGCGATCGTTGCGGTGTGGAAGTCACCGAGCGCAAGGTGCGTCGTGAGCGTATGGGTCACATCCAACTGGTTGTACCCGTGGCTCATATCTGGTTCTTCAAATCTCTGCCGAACAAGATTGGTGCACTCCTGGGTTTGGCCACCAAAGAGGTGGAAGCCGTGGTGTATTACGAGAAATATATTGTAATACAAGGTGGTATCATGGAAAGTGACGATATCAAGAAGGGCAAACTGCTGACCGAAGAGGAGTATTTTGACTTGTATGAGAAACTGCCCGCCGACAATCGTCTGCTGGAGGATACCGATCCCAACAAGTTCATCGCCAAGATGGGTGCAGAGGCTCTGTACGATCTGCTTTGCATGGTGGATTTGGATGCCGAATCTTACGAGTTGCGTGACCGCGCCAACCGCGAGACATCACAACAACGTAAGAAGGACCTTCTCAAACGTCTGCACGTGTTCGAAGCGTTCCGCGACAGCCGTAAACGCGCCGACAACCGTCCTGAGCGTATGATTGTGAAGACCGTGCCAGTGATTCCGCCGGAGTTGCGTCCTTTGGTGCCGTTGGATGGTGGACGTTTCGCCACCTCCGACCTTAACGACCTCTACCGTCGCGTCATCATCCGCAACAACCGTCTGAAACGCCTCATGGAAATCAAGGCTCCCGATGTGATTATGCGTAACGAAAAACGTATGTTGCAGGAAGCTGTGGATTCCCTGTTCGATAACTCCAAGAAATCCAGCGCCGTGAGAACGGAATCCAACCGTGCGTTGAAATCCCTCTCCGACAGTTTGAAAGGTAAACAAGGCCGTTTCCGTCAGAACTTGCTCGGTAAACGTGTTGACTACTCTGGGCGTTCAGTTATCGTTGTCGGTCCCGACTTGCACTTGAACGAGTGTGGTTTGCCGAAGGATATGGCTGCAGAGCTGTTCAAACCATTCGTTATCCGCAAAATCCTTGAAAGAGGTATTGTGAAGACGGTGAAATCCGCCAAGAAGATTGTCGATCGTAAGGATCCCGTCGTATGGGAAATCCTTGAAAACATCCTGAAGGGTCACCCGGTATTGCTGAACCGTGCTCCTACGTTGCACCGTTTGGGTATTCAGGCCTTCCAGCCGCGATTAGTCGAGGGTAAAGCTATTCGTTTGCACCCGTTGTGCTGTACTGCATTCAACGCCGACTTCGACGGAGACCAGATGGCTGTTCACGTGCCGCTGGGCAACGCCGCCATCATGGAAGCCCAGATGCTGATGATGGCTTCCCACAACATTCTCAACCCGGCTAACGGTGCGCCCGTGACTGTGCCTTCTCAGGATATGGTCTTGGGTCTGTACTACATCACGAAGGAACTGCCCTCCACGCCCGACCATAAGGTTCCTGGCGAAGGCGGCATCTTCTACGGACCGGAAGAGGTGATGATTGCCTATAATGAAAAGAAAGTTCATTTGAACGCCAAAATCAAATGCCGTGTCGATATAGATGGGCAGGGTACCATGAAGGTTGTCGATACCACCGTGGGTCGTGTCATGTTCAACCAGGTGGTGCCTAAAGATTATGGCTATATTAATATGTTGCTCACTAAGAAAGCGTTGCGCGACATCATCGGCGACGTGCTGATCAAGTGTGGTAACAAATCCTGTACACAGTTCCTTGACGACATCATGACCCTCGGTTACCGTATGGCATACGAAGGCGGTATGTCCTTTAATCTCGGTGACGTGATTGTGCCTGCTGAGAAACCGAAGTTGATAGCCGAGGCTAACGCCCAGGTCGATGAGATCACCATGAACTACAACATGGGTTTCATCACCAATACCGAGCGTTACAACCAGGTGATTGATGTCTGGTCGCAGTGCAACGCGCGTCTGTCCAAGATTTTGATGAAGGAAATCGAAGAAGACCGCCAAGGCTTCAACCCCGTGCACATGATGCGCGACTCTGGTGCCCGTGGTTCTGCGGAGCAGATTCGTCAGCTGTCCGGTATGCGTGGCTTGATGGCAAAGCCCAGTAAGGCTGGCTCTTCCGGCGGCGAGATTATCGAGAACCCCATTTTGTCCAACTTCAAGGAAGGTCTTTCCGTGCAAGAGTACTTTATTTCCACGCACGGTGCTCGTAAGGGTTTGGCTGATACTGCCTTGAAGACCGCTGACGCAGGTTACCTGACCCGTCGTTTGGTTGATGTTTCCCACGATGTAATCATCAATGAGGAAGACTGCGGCACGTTGCGCGGTATGACCGTGAGCGCGTTGAAGAACAACGAGGAAGTGGTGGAGACGTTGTACGACCGTTTGTTGGGTCGTGTGACATTGCACGACGTTTATCATCCTCAGACTGGCGAGCTGATCATCCGCGCCGGTGAGGAGTTGACTGAAAAATATTGTCAGATTATCGAGGATTCTCCCATTGAGGAGGTGGAAATCCGCTCAGTCCCGACCTGCGAGTCGAAGCACGGTATCTGCCAGAAGTGTTACGGTCGTAATCTGGCTACTGGCAAGATGGTGCAGATTGGTGAGGCTGTTGGCGTGATTGCTGCTCAGTCCATCGGTGAACCTGGTACACAGCTGACCCTGCGTACGTTCCACGTCGGTGGTGTTGCCGGTAACGTGGCTGCTAACAGCAGCATCATGGCTACTTACGACGGCGTGTTGAGTATCGACGAGTTGCGAGCTTTGGAGAAAACTGACGATACTGGCAAATTCTATTATAAGGTGATTGGTCGTACGGCAGAAATCAAGATTATTGATGTGAAAACTGGCGTTGCGCTCTCTTCTGCCAACGTGCCTTATGGCTCTAACCTTTACTTCAAACATGGTGATAGCATCAAGAAGGGCGACCTGATTGCTGATTGGGATCCGTTCAACGCAGTGATTCTGTCTGATGTGGCCGGTAAGGTTCAGTTCAACGATATTATCGAGGGCGTGACCTACCGTGTGGAGACCGACGAGCAGACCAATATCCACGACAAGGTGATTATCGAGAGCCGTCTGAAGACGAAAAACCCGAGTATCAACATTGTTGATGAAGATGGCGACATCATTAAGAGCTTCGACGTTCCTGTGGGTGCCCGTTTGGCCGTGGAAGAGGGTCAAGTCATCGATTCCGGTGAAATTTTGGTCAAGATTCTGCGTTCCTTCGGTAAGTCCGGCGATATCACGGGCGGTCTGCCGCGCGTGACTGAGCTGTTCGAGGCACGTAATCCTTCCGATCCCGCTGTGGTGTCCGAAATCGACGGTGTGGTTTCCTTCGAGAAGAAGCTGAAACGTGGTAACCGTGTCGTGAAGATCACCCCGCGTGTGGATTCCGGCGAAGGTGCCAAGACCTACCTCATCCCGACCTCCAAGCAGATTCTGGCTCAGGAGAACGACTTCGTGAAGGCTGGTACGCCGCTGTCTGAAGGTTCTCTCACTCCTGTTGACATCCTGAATATCAAGGGTGCGCAAAAGGTGCAAGAGTACATCATCAATGAGATTCAGGAGGTGTATCGTCTGCAAGGTGTGAAGATCAACGACAAACATTTCGAAGTCATTGTGCGTCAGATGATGCGTAAGATGGAGATTGAGGATCCGGGCGACACCAAGTTCTTGCAAGGCGAACTCATCAATAAGATTGACTTCCAAGAGGAGAACGACCAGATTTGGGATAAGAAGGTGGTCGAAGACGCTGGCGATTCCGACACGATTCGCAAAGGTCAAATCATCTCTGCCAAGAAGCTGCGCGATGTCAACTCATTGCTGAAACGTAAAGATATGCGCTTGGTGGTGACCCGCGATGCTCGTCCGGCTACGGGTAAACCGATTCTGCAAGGTATCACTCGCGCTTCTCTGCAGACCCACAGCTTCATCTCCGCCGCATCCTTCCAGGAGACGACGAAAGTGCTGACAGAGGCTGCTATCAACGCCAAGTCCGACAGCCTGATCGGTATGAAGGAGAATGTCATTGTCGGTCAGAAGATTCCAGCAGGCACGGGTATCCGCGCTTATCAGAATATTGAGGTTGGATCGAAAGAGGAGTACGCGTCTTTGATGGCATCCAAAGAAGAGGATTAGAGGATGATATAATAATGTTTTAAACGAGAAAAACAAGAAATATGGCTGAAGAAAAGAAAGAACAGAAAATGGATTTGACGATTAGTGAGGAAGTTGCGAAGGGAGTATATTCCAACTTGGCTATTCTTTCCCACTCTGAGAACGAATTCTTTGTGGATTTCGCTTCATTGTCTCCTGGTATTCCGAAGGCTGTGGTTCGTTCCCGCGTCATCATGACACCTGTGAATGCCAAACGTTTGCTTCGCGCGTTGCAGGAAAATGTCTCCAAGTATGAGGAACAATTCGGTGCTATCCAGGATCGTCCGAATCAGATGCCTCCGTTCATGAGCGGCGGCGGTTTAGCATAACGACTACGTTCAACATTTTTATAAATTTTGTGGCGGCTGGGTGCGAGTTTCCCGGCCGCTTTTTTTTGTGGAATGAAGAATGTAGAATTAAGAATAGGAGGGTGGGAATAGTAAGTTGCTGATTTTTTTTTCGGATATAATGTTCCATGTCAAAAATAAATGTATCTTTGCAGCGCAAAGTACTTTTAAGATTATGGAAGAAAAAGAAGTTAGACAGACATTGAGTGATATTCGCGAGATGATGAGTAAATCGTCTCGTTTTCAGGCGGTTAGCGGATGGTCTATCATCATTATAGGACTCTACGCGGCGGTGGCATCTGTGATGGCCGCATCGGTCATCGGGGTAGGGGATTGGCTTCCCTTTTGCGAAAACCTGCAACGTTTCACCGTTTTGAACACACCGAGTAAGATCCGTATTGCAGTGCTCATTGCCATAGGATTGTTTGCGTTCTCACTTCTGACTGTCTTCGTTTTTGCCATGATCAAGTCGAAACGGCATGAACTGCCTTTTTACTTTGACAAACGGATGTGCCAGATGTTGCTCGATTTCTTTATTCCATTGGTGGCTGGTGGTCTGCTGAGTATGGCCTTGGTGATGCAAGGGCATTATGGACTCACTTCTTCCATCATGCTCCTGTTTTACGGTCTAGCACTCGTTAATTGTACTCATTACACTTATCCTGCATTGCGCTGGTTGGGTTATGCGGAGTTGCTCATTGGCATCATTGACTGTTTCACGATGTCGCACGCACTGTTGTTCTGGTTTTTGGGGTTTAGTGTGATGCATGTCGTGTTTGGGGTTGTGTATGTTTTGATGTTTGAGCGGGGGAGATAGTTTCAGGTTTCAGGTTTCAAGTTTCAGGTTAAAGTGCAATCGGGAAAAGTTTGTTGGATAGAAATATTTAACGATAAAAGAGAAGCGATATGGCGATTATAGACGGTTTGAATAAGGCTTTTGAGAACAAGATCCGTTTAGGCATCATGTCGGTGTTGGCAGCGAATGGTGCGGCGGATTTTGCCACGCTGAAGTCGCTGTTGAGACTCACCGACGGCAACTTGGCGAGTCATACGCGCCATCTTGAAGATGCCGGCTATATTCGCTGCGAGAAGTCGTTCATTGGTCGCAAGCCGAACACGACGTATGTGATTACTGAGTCGGGTAGAGAAGCCTTCGCCGCGCATATTGACGCGATGGAACGTTTTTTGAAAGAATGTCGCGGCTAATTTTTTTTGCCAATTAACTTTGTGGCGCAAAGCACTTTGTTTACAATCCGATAATGCAATGAAAATGATACGATGAAAAAGATACGAAATTAACGAAGAATGTGGAATGAAGAATGATGATGCGAAAAGCCCCAATGCCCCCTTTAGGGGGATGCCCGAAGGGCAGGGGGGTAAAACGCTTCCTTAAGCAGTCCCGGAGGGACAAAACGCGCGAAGCGCAAGTAACCCCACACAAGCGAAGCGCAGTGTGGGGCAATAGGAGAAACAATCACCAAAAATCCAAAAAATATGACAACAGAAACAACAACCGCGGTGACGACACCGCAAGCCGAACAAACAAGACCTGCAACGCAGGAAAAATCAAGAATGAAACGCAGCGACCGCATGCTGCTGAAGCTCCTCATCATCGGGCTCATCAGCCTTATTCTGCTCATTCCGCAGCAGATCATCCTGCATGTGGTGAACGAGCGGAAAGCGACATCTGTGGAAGCTGAGGAGGAAGTAGAGCAAATGTGGAGCGCGCCGCAACGGGTGATTGGGCCGGTGGTGCGCATCCCCGGCAAAAACTACCACAAGGATGTCTATCTCCTGCCCGAGTCACTGCAGGTGAAAGGCGACGTGAAGACGGAGAACCGGCATCGGGGCAACTTCGACGTGACCGTCTATACCGCTGATCTGACGTTGGACGGTAATCTGCAACTGCCTGATCTTTCAGAATATGTGGATTCCGTCTATGACCTCTCGAAGGCGGAGGTGCTGCTTTCGCTGAGCGACTTTCGGGGACTCTCGGAGAACGTGGTGCTGCGACTGAACGGGAAGGAATATACGATGAAGTCCGACAAAGACGAGGAGCTGGGTTCGGTGCTGTGCTGTCGCGTGCCAGTGAGCGAGATGCAGGATTCGGTGTCCGCGACCTACTCCGTGCGCTTGCCGCTGAAGGGTTCGGAGTCGTTGATGTTCCTGCCGGTGGGTAACAGCACCTCCGTGCAGCTGACCTCCAACTGCGCCACGCCGAGCTTCCAGGGCAACTTCCTGCCGGACGAGCGCACGGTGACGGACAGCGGGTTCTCCTCGACGTGGAAAGTGCTGGCCCTCAACCGCGATTTCGGGCAGTCGGTGACCCAATGGGTGGACTACGGCGACAGGGGCTCGCACAGCGTAAGCATGAAGAAGAACGAGTTCGGGGTGATGATGAAGGTGCCGGTGCTGCAGTACCAGCAGACCACACGCACCGTGAAGTACGCCTACCTGTTCATCTTCCTCACCTTCGCCACGGTCTTTTTCCTGGAGTACCGCCGGCAGACGCCCATCCATCCTGTGCAATACCTGCTCATCGGCGCCGCGTTGCTGGTGTTCTACACGCTGCTGCTCTCGTTCTGCGAGCACATCCCCTTCCTTTGGTCGTACCTCATCGCCATGCTGATGACCATCGTGCTGATCACGGGCTACTTGGCGGGCATCCTGAAAATCCGCAAGACCGCGCTGATGGTGGGTGCCCTACTGCTCCTGCTCTACGTCTTCATGTACGTGCTGCTCCAGATGGAGACCTACGCCTTATTGTTTGGCAGTCTCGGCATCTTCGTGATTCTGGCCGTGCTGATGTTCGTGTCGCTGAAGGTGAAGTGGTACAAGGAGTAATGGTTATGGGTTATAGGTTATTGAAGCTTTAGGTATAAAGTGTATAGTGATGAAACGAATATTGATTGTTGCAAGTGCTTTTATATTGGTTGGATGCATTGATTTGAAGGACAAGTCGCATCCGTTGGGTAGTTCCAAGATTGCAGAAGGTTTGTACGAGGAATGGTATGAAGTCGATGCCGGAAATGCAACAACAACATCCACATGTACTTCTTATCTGACCGATTCTGTGCATTTTAGGAAATTCATCTCAACGTATGACCCATATTACAAGCCAGATTATGTCGTGAAAGGGAATACCGTCTTTGTAACATTTTACAAGGACGGTTACCCTTTGAAAGACACATTGGTCACGAAGCGTTTCAAATTGTCGGTGAGAAAGCTTCAAGACGAGGGTGCTTGGGAATAGGTGAGGCACAAAGCCTGTCATAATGAGAAACCGACAAGACCGATAGAATATTTTGCAAAAAGCTGAAAAATGAACGAGATATCCAATTTGATGTTGAAATACTGGTGGGTGGCGCCGGTGGTGAGTGTTTTCGTAATGCTCGGTTTCCTGGCAGACAATTGGTTATGTTTGGAAACGGGAAAAGAATTTATGGATAACCTGTTCGTGGCTCCCTTTCTGGCAGTCCTGTTGTTTGTCGCCAAAATACTGCGCTTTGCCACATTCGTGTTCGCGATTGCACAGAAAAGATGGAAGATTGCGTTATTGTTGGTGTTGACGATGGCGATTTGCGTAATAATCATTTTGGAATGGGTAAATATAAGTATGCAAATTAGTGGGTGGTAGTAATATACAGTATTATGAAAGAGCAAACAGAAGCAACCATTTTCGGGATATTGAAGCTGATTCCGTTCGCCGTCGTCACCGCAGTCATCGTGCTGTTTTGGGTGGATGACTTTCTCGGCTTTGTAATTTCTTTAATCTTCAGTTGGATCCCGCCGCTGGCGATTGGCTTGTCGATAGTGTTTTTCATTATGGGGTTGCGTTGGCGAGATATTTGGCAGCGGATCGCAGTGATATGGGGAGGAATCAACGTGCTGTTGGTAGTCATTTATGTTCTTGCAGTGGCACCCGAGCGGCGATGCAATCCCGACATCATGGCCAAGCATTATGAGAAGCACCATACCGAAATGGAAGAGTTGCACCGCTATCTTCAAAGTGCTGTTGCCGACAGTTGTGCTGTCACCTTGGAATTCAAGGGGAATAGGCTGGAGATGTTCCATGTGTGCGCAGGAGAGGGCGACGAACACCACTATTCAAACTTTTGGAACGAAGAGGCGCGTGAAAAAAGGGATTCGTTGATGTGCGTGGTGGGGCTGACCCAGGAGGAATACGACGGCATCCGCCAGCGACTTAAGAAGATGGGTTGTGTCGGCATAGAATATTCTCAAACCACCCCCGATTTGGTGAAAATCTGGTTTCGCCGAGTGGGAATGGGAAGGTATGATTATATTATCAATAGTCGATCTATGACGGACGAGGAGAAATCCACTGCTATAGAGAATCTGGATCTGATTCCCTATAACGACCATTGCACTTTCCAATATGGCGGTGGTGCTATCGGGCCGCAGACGTTCAGCCAAGAGGAGAAAGAGGATTTTTTGAAACGGCACAAGCCGTGGTAGCGGATAATTCTTATTTTTGCAGAAAGAAATGAAAATCAATTAAATATGGAAAAGATAACGTTAAAAGAGAAAATCCAACGGGGACTGGTGGCTGTGTGGGATGCCGTGAAGGCGCATCCCGTGGAGATTGTCATCCTGCTATATGTCTGCGTGGCTGGGTGTTATGGAAGTTCCCATCCGGATATATTTGATGTGGAAAACGAGCCGGCGCCGTGGTGGTTCCGGCCGATGACACTGGTGCCGTTTATGGTGGTAGCGGCCTACTCGCTGCAGCCGTTGCGCAAACGCGGCATCGGGTGGCTGCTGCTCTACCTGCTGCCGCTCGCGGGGATGGCCGGGTTCGCCATGCCGTTCCTCCTTGACTGGGTGGAGGAAACCGTCTATTGGATTGCCGTGCTGGCGGCGCTTCCGCTGTGGTTGTGCGTGCGACATCGGCTCACCGAAAACGAACCGTTTGTGCAGCGTAACGTGCAGATGGCCTGGTCGGCGGTGCGGGCGTTGCTCGTCGCGGGAATCCTCTATCTGCTGTATGCCGCCATCGCTTATACGATCAAGTCGCTTTTCGAAATTCCTCACAAAGTCTGGGACGGCTGGTACGAACAAGCGGCGTTGCTGTTGTTTTGCGGATTGGCTCCCGTGCTCTTCTTCGCGATGGAGGACCGTCCCGAAACCATCGAGATCCGCCGTTTCTGGGCTGTTCTGCTGAATTGGGTGCTGACACCGGCATTGCTGATTTACACGGTGGTGCTCTATGTCTATGCCGCCAAAATCCTCTTCACCTGGAACTTGCCGAAGGGCGGGGTCGCCATCATGGTGACGGTTTTCTTCGTGATTTTCTTGTTGGCCAAGATGTTGCAGATGTTGACGGAACCGCGACCCTTCAAGTGGTTCTACGACCATTTCAGTCTGTTCGTCTTGCCGCTGCTGGCACTCTTTTGGACAGGGGTCGCCCGTCGTTTGGCGGACTACGGACTGACCGAATTGCGCTACTATTTACTCTTGGGCGGGGCGTTGATGACGGCGTGTGTGCTGGTGTTCCTGTTCCGCAACCGCCGTGGCTATTTCGCGTTGGCAGCGGGAGCGTTGGCCGTCGTGTTGCTGACGGTTTTAGTGCCGGGGCTCCGTGGCGAGAGGATCGCGCAACGGGCCCAAATCCAGCGTGTGCGCACGATTGCCACGCAACTCGACCGCCTGAACGACGACGGTACCTTGCGGTTGCCTACCCCTGATCCTGCCGACACCTTGCGTATGGTGGAACATCGGAAACTATATCAGTCGCTCAAATATTTGGACAACAGGAACGACACGGTGCTCTTGAAGAGCGAGTTCGGTATCGCCCGGAAGTCGGACTATCTGGCATCGTTGTCGGAAAAAACCTCCAAATATGCTTCTGCATGGTCGGAAGAATTAGCCCGCGAACAGTTAGAGGAAGAAGTTGTAATCGAGGAGATAGTCCTAAGTGTCTATTTATCGCGCAAGACTTACGAGCCTGTGGATGTGAGTGGCTACCGCCAGATGTACGGGACACCAAATCCTGCCAATGCGGACGAACAACTGTCGATTGGAAACGGCCGGAATATTTCGGCAAATCAGATTTTTCGGGAGCAGTTACAAAGGCTTGGCTGTCCGGACGTGTCGCCTTCGAGGTCTTGGATAAAGGATCATGAGGACGAGTTGCTGATTTATCGCACCGACAGTTTGTTGGTCTGTTTCAACAAGTTGGAATTGGAGCGGATGACCTCCGATAGCGTTTGGGAAATGAATTATTACGACTGGGTGGTACTGGTAAAGTAGGAGTCAACGATTCCAACGATAGTCTGATGAATGTGTGTTTGCAACGCTTGGAAGCGTCGCCTCCTACGCCAAATTCAATTAAGAATAAGAATGAAGAGGCAAACCATATTTTTCGTATTTTTGCGCTTTCAAAATCTGATACTTTGGAAGAGCAGGATATACAGAAAATGCAGGCTGCGCTGAAGGATACGAAGGCGATAGCCATTGTGTTCCATTTCAATCCCGATGGGGATGCTTTGGGCAGTGCCTTGGCCCTTTATCACTATTTTAAGGATGGCGGTTACGAGGTTTCCGTGATTTCGCCGAACCCGTTCCCAGGTTTCCTCAAATGGATGCCTGGCGCAGAGGATATCATCGTGGCGCAGGAAAATCTCACCGAAGCCCGCAAACGAATCAAGGCGGCGGACATCCTCTTTGTGGTCGATATGAACGCCCCGCATCGCGCTGGTCAGGACCTTCAGAATGCCATCAGCAAGTTTCCGGGATTCCGGGTGCTCATCGACCACCACGTGCAGCCCGACATCAAGTGCGACGTGATGTATTCCACCCATTTGACGACCTCCGCCTCCGAGTTGGTCTATAATTTTCTCTACAAATACCTCACTCCCGACCGAACACCTTCGAAGGAGATTGCCGAGTGCCTATATGTGGGTATCATCACTGACACGGGTTCGATGTCCTACACTTGCGATTTTCCCGATTCCTACACGGTGTTGCGCAAGCTGATTGAGGCGGGCGTGAACGGCGAGGATGTGCACCGCAGAGTCTATGACAACTACACGGAAAGCCGTATGAAGCTGTTGGGGCTTGCCCTTTCGCAGCGGCTGAAGGTGATTCCTGAACTCGGAGTGTCATATATGTACTTGACTAAGAAAGATTTAACAGACAATGGATTCCAAATCGGCGATACTGAAGGGTTTGTGAATTATGGACTGTCGTTGGCAACGGTGCATTACACCGCCTTTTTCACCGAGCGCGACAACCGCATCAGAGTCTCTTTCCGTTCCAAAGGCATCGTGGATGTGAACTTGTTCGCCCGCAAGTATTTCGAGGGCGGCGGGCATGCCAACGCGGCAGGTGCTTTCTATCACGGTTCGATGGAAGATGCCATCGCTCATTTCGAAAAAGCTATTCGTGAAAACGCGCAACTGGAAAAATAAGTATGCGTAAACATCTCATTATCATAATGTTGTTTTTGTCTATGTGGGGACTGATGGTGGGTTGTGACCATAAGACCACGGGTGTTGTCGTTTCTTCTTCAGAAGGAGTGAAGGAGGACAAAGATGCACCCTTCGTAGAGGGTAACAAGAACATCATGCGGCGGGAGAATGAGGAGATACAGATGTTCATCGCCCGTTACGGCTGGCAGATGCAACGCACGCCCACGGGACTATACGTGGAGGTGCTGTGCCCCGGTGAGGGCGAACTTTTCCACGAGGGAGACCGCGTGGCGATGGAATACCGCACATTCTTGTTGTCAGGGGAACAAATTTACAGCTCTGACAGCAACGGGGTGAAGGTTTTTGTCGTGAACCGCTCGGATGAGATCGATGCATTACACGAAGTGGCTCAGACCTTAAAACCTGGTGCCAAAGCAAGATTGGTGATTCCGTCTTATCTTGCCTACGGCGTTGCCGGCGATGGCGATCAGATTCAAGGATTGCAACCTATTGTAATGGCGATTAGAGTGTTGGATAAAGACGAAAAACTTCCGGAGAATTATAAAATTAAACCTTACAATGCTATAAAATGATGATGAAGAATCGTTTGATATGTATTTTAGTCGCTGCTGTGTTATGTTTCACGGCAGTATCCTGTCGGAAATATAGCGGTTTCAAGCATCGTTCGCACCTGTATTATCAATTTCACCAGTTGAATGAAGAACAGGAACAGCCCCAAACGGGTGATTTTGTGATGGTGAATATGGCACTTCGTATGGACGACACCGTTTTGTCTCCTATGACTCAGAATAATATGTTGATGGACGAATTGTACAAAGGTGACATCTACACCGCTTTGCGTATGATGCACATCGGCGACAGTGCGACGTTTATTTTTGACGGGCGCAAGTTTTACGAAGAATTTTTGGGAATGGGTGAGTACCCTTACGGCAAAAAACCGATTTACGCCGACATTAAATTGTTGAGAATCATGTCTAAACAGAATCTGGAGAAAGCCGAAGAACGTTACGAGGAACATAAAGAGAAAATGCGTCTTCATGAAGACTCTATTATTTTTGACTATGCTAACAAGCACCATCTTGATAACAAAGTAGCGGGCATGTACTGCATCTATTTGAATGTTGGGGATGGGGAAAAGGCGATAAAAGGTCAAACGGTGGAGATATTGTATAGCGCTCGTCTTTTCGACAATACTAAGTTTGATGGCTGCGAAGACCCTAACAATCCACTCACTGTTGAGGTGGGTGCTGGTCAAGTTGCACCAGGATTGGATATCATGTTACGCCACATGCGTGAGGGTGACAAAATGACAATGGTTGTTCCGTCGTCGCTTGGTTTCGGAGAAAAAGGTAGCATGGAGATGAATATTCCGCCTTATACCCCTTTGGTATTCGATGTCGAAATGCTTCGCATCTTGCCCATGCAATTTTAAGTGTCAGATTTTAGAAGTTTATATTAAAAAAAGAAAAAAATGAAGAAAATTGTAACAAAATTGATGTTGATTGGTTTGGCAGTGGCCACCGTTTTCGCTATGGGTTCATGTAGCAAATACAAAGGATTCAAGAAAGATAAAACTGGATTCTACTATCAATTCTACGGAGATATTCACGACACTGCAGATCGGCCTGCGACGGGTGATTTGGTGGGTGTTTTGATGTCGATGCGTGCTGGCGACTCCTTGTTGATTCCCATGATGCCGAACCAAATGTTGATGGATTCCCTTTATGAGGGCGATCTCTTCGCTGCATTGCGCATGATGCATGTGGGTGACAGTGCCACGTTTATCTTCGATGGCCCGAAGTTCTTTGAGAATATGATGGCCCCTGGTCAGGAGTATGAATTTGGAGATGCGCCGCTCTATATGGATGTGAAACTCCTCGGTTTGATGAAGAAAGAAGAAGTGCAGAAGGCACAAGCCGAATATGAGGCTCAGTTGAATGAGAGACAGGCGTTGGAGGCCGGGGAGATTGACGAATATTTGCAGAAGAATCCCGGCATGAAGCAGATGGAGACGGGTGTCTATTTGAAAACCATTAAGAAAGGCACGGGAGATAAAGTGGAACCATTGCAGAATGTGAAAGTTCACTACACCGGTCGTTTCACCGACGGTACTGTGTTTGACAGCTCTGTGGAGCGCGATACTCCTTTTGAATTCACCGTCGGTGCAGGTCAAGTGATTCCCGGTTGGGATGCTACTGTCTCAGGCATGAAAGTCGGTGACAAAGTGACCGTTCTTATCCCTTCCGGCCTTGCATACGGTGAAGGCAGACAGGGCATTCCTCCGTACACTCCGCTGGTGTTCGACATCGAGTTGCTTGAGATTGTGAAATAATTGTTTTTTAAGGCAATAGGCAAAAGGCAATAGGCAATAAATAAAATGTCGGAACAGAATTATGCATTACGGATAGCGCAGACATTGAACCTCACGGAAGAGCAGGTGCAGAATACCTTGAATCTTCTGGAGACGGGTGCCACCATTCCCTTTATTTCCCGCTACCGCAAGGAGGCAACCGGTTCATTGGATGAGGTGCAGATTGGCAATATTAAGGATTTGTATGCCAAATGGTTGGAGTTAGACAAGCGTCGTGCTGCCATTTTGGATTCCATCAATGAGCAGGGTAAATTGACTCCTGAATTGCGCGAGAAGATAGAACATGCAGAGACGATGAGCGTGCTGGAGGACTTGTATCTCCCGTATCGTCCTAAGCGCAAGACCCGCGCAACGGTGGCTGAGGAGAGAGGTTTGCGCCCGTTGGCGAAACTGTTGTGGCAGCAGTGTCCGATTGACTTGGCACGCGAGGCGGCTAAATACATAAGCGAGGAAAAAGGCGTGGCTTCTGAAGAGGAAGCCTTGGCTGGTGCTCGCGACATCATCGCGGAGTTGATCAGCGAGAATGCCGGCATCCGCGCGCGGTTGCGTGGCACCTTCTTGCGTTACAGTCGCATCTCCACCCGACTGATTCCCGACAAAATCGACGAAGACGAGAAATACCGCATTTACTACAAGGCGGAGGAATTGCTTTCGAAGGCTCCGTCGCACCGAATTTTGGCCATGCTTCGTGGCGAAGAGGAAGGTATTCTGCGCGTGCACATCGCGCCTGATGAGGAGCGCACTCTCTCAGACCTGAAGCACCGCATCGTTAAAAACAATAGCAACGGAGCACAACAAGTCTGGATGGCCGCTGTAGATTCCTACAAGCGTTTACTACAGCCGCAAATGGAGACTGAGATGCGCAAATTTTATAAGGAAAAAGCTGATAAAGAGGCTATTTCGGTTTTCATCAAAAACGCTCGTCAGCTCTTGCTGGCGGCTCCGTTGGGACAGATGACCACCTTGGCTATCGATCCCGGTTTTCGCACAGGTTGCAAGGTCGTGATTCTCAACCCTCAAGGCAAACTGCTTTACAACGAGACCATTTACCCTCATCCGCCAGTGGCGCAGTATAAGTTAGCTTCCGACAAATTGAAACGCTTAGTGCTTCAGTATCAAGTGGATGCTATAGCTATAGGAAATGGCACAGCCGGACGTGAGACGGAGAATTTCATTCGCCATATTCCGTTCGAGCGTGATGTGAAGGCCTTCATGGTCAATGAGAGCGGAGCATCGGTCTATTCGGCATCACCCGTGGCACGAGAAGAGTTTCCAGATTACGATGTGACCGTGCGTGGAGCTGTCTCCATTGGTCGCAGACTGATGGACCCGCTGGCCGAATTGGTGAAAATCGACCCGAAATCCATCGGGGTGGGGCAATACCAGCACGATGTGAACCAGAAAATGCTGCAAGAGAGCCTGCAAACCACAGTTGAGAGCTGTGTCAACTACGTTGGAGTGGAGCTGAACACCGCGAGCAAGCAGCTGCTGTCGTATGTCTCTGGCGTGGGGCCCGCGTTGGCGCAGAACATTGTCGATTATCGTGACGAAAACGGCCCGTTTGTCTCCCGCGAGGGCCTGAAAAAGGTGCCGCGTTTCGGCGCGAAAGCTTTCCAACAGGCAGCTGGTTTCCTGCGCATCCGAGAAGCAGAAAATCCGTTGGACGGTAGTGCGGTGCATCCGGAAAGTTACAAGGTGGTGGAGAAAATGGCCAAAGACTTGTGTTGTTCGGTTTCAGATCTGATTAAAAACAAGGAACTTAGACGGCAGATTGTGCTTCAAAAGTACATTACCGACAAAGTCGGGTTGCCGACTTTGGAGGACATTATGAAGGAATTGGCTAAACCGGGCCGTGACCCCCGTACGCAGTTTGAGATGTTCGAGTTCGACAAGAACGTACATACTATCAATGATTTAACCCCTGGAATGGTGCTGCCTGGCATCATCACAAACATTACCAATTTCGGCTGTTTTGTGGATATCGGTGTGCATCAAGATGGACTCATCCACATCAGTCGTCTGAGTGATCATCGCATTTCCGATCCTAACGAGGTGGTGCATCTCAACCAGAAGGTGATGGTGAAGGTTGAAGGAGTTGAGGTGGAGCGGAAACGCATAAGTTTGGCATTGGAGAAAGGTTAGGAGCGCTTCTCTCCCAGCCCGTAGATGAGAAATCTTACAAAAAGGGGTGCGAATTTCTACAACATATCAGAATACGAATCTTATTACGCAATATGGAGGAAAAAGCAGAAAAAAAATACCAATACGATTATTGGCGACCAGCAGTGGCGGCTGATAATGTCGTTTACCGCTTCGATGGGAAATCTTTGCAGGTTCTGTTGGTGAAACGCGGTAACGAGCCCTACAAAGGTATGTGGGCTTTACCAGGCGGTTTTATGCAGGAGGATGAGACATTAATGGAGGCCGCTTTGCGTGAGTTGAAGGAGGAAACAGGCATTGTGCCTCGCTACACCGAAGAACTGTGTTCTTGCAGTAGTGTCAACCGCGACCCTCGCGATCGCGTGATATCAGTCGTCTATTATTCGTTTGTGCATGGCGGAGAGGCCCAAGCTGGCGATGATGCTTCTGAGGCTAACTGGTTTGATATCTATGAGTTACCTAATTTGGCGTTTGATCATGCCGAGGTGATGAAAAAAGCGGTGGAGGCACTTCGTACGACTATCAAACTCTCCCCCTATTTTTTCTATTTGTTGGATGACGAGTTTACCTTGCCCGAATTGGGAAGGCTTTGGTCGTCAGTCTATAATTGCAAAATCGACCGCCGAAACTTTCAGAAGCACTGGATCGCCCTCGGATTGGTGACCAATATCCTCGAACTCACTCAAATACCAAAATCCCCTCGTGCCCCGAAGTATTATCGTTTCAATGAAGATGCCTATCTCAAGATTAAGAAAAAGCACTTATTCAAATAATTGTCATGCAAAATGGTATTTTTTTCAACAGTGCGCGAAAGTATAGATTTTTTTATTACTTTTGCTACGCTTAATGTAAATCCATTTTGCTTTGTAAAACGTTGAAAATTAGTAATATAAAATAAATTTAGGTATGAAAAAATTATCAGACAACACCTCTTTGGGCAAACTTATTGTGCTTTGCAACGTGGTGGTTTTGGTTCTTTTCATTATTTCAATGCTTTTCTTGATGAAATTTGACAAGACAAACCGCGCAGTTATTCAAGAACGTGGTCATTACAATGGCCTTTATGAAGCATACGTCACCGCTCAGCATCCTTTGCGCCAAGACAGTGCAGAAGTGGCTTATTATCAGTATAAACTTGATACTTTGCAACAGAAGACTGCCGCTACAAAAGACGAAAAGAAGGCTCTTAGCGAAAGTATTGAAGTGACCAAGCAAACTTTGTCCGACAAGCAAAAACAACAAGAAGAACACACGAAAAAGGTTGCAGAACTCGAAAAAGAGTATAATCCTGCATTGCAAAATTGGGAACAACTTAACAGCGATAACGATGCAGCTAAGAAGAAATTCTGGGTCATCGCTTGGATTACCATCATCGCTTTCTTAGCTAAAACGCTTCTCTTCGCTTTTTGGGGTGCTAAGAACAACAAAAACCTTCACGAAATTGCTCCGTGGATGAAGAGCGGTATGAAACCCTGGATGTCTTACTTGGCTTGGTTCGTTCCGATTTACAACCTCATTAAACCCCTCTCATTCTTTAAGGAAGTGTGGAATGAGACAGATTATGCCCTCGAAAATGTCGGAGTGGTGGAAAGAGATGAGAACAAAGTCGATAACTCCAACTTGATGATGTCCATTTGGTGGGCTCTTCTCTTGTGCAGCGTGTGGGTGATGAACTTCATCCTTTACAGTACGTTCTTCCGCGAAGGAGCTTTCTACACGAAAGCTGGTCACCGCACAATGGCAATTGTCGCTATCGTCATCATGGTGATTTGCATTTGCTTGGAAGCATACCTGATTTTCGCTTATAACAAGAAGAATAAAGCCCTTATCGCAAACGAAGATAAATTCTAACTTTATTGTACTTGATAAAGTATTCTATAGAGCAGGGTTTAGGCCCTGCTTTTTTTATGGGTGTGGGTGGATGATTATCTGAGCAGGACTTTTTCGATGGTTTGCCATAATAGTTCGGCGGTGCGATCCCAAGTGAAGATGTCCTTGCGTGCCACGCCTTTGTTTATCAGCTCACAACGAAGCTGATCGTCACTATAGAGGCAGTACATGGCCTCGGCGATTTGTTCCACGCTGTAGGGATTGACGAGCATTGCGGCGTTGCCGGCAATTTCCGGCATGGAGGTGATGTTGGAGGTGATGACGGGTGTGTGCGCGTTGTATGCGTCAACGATAGGCTGTCCGAATCCCTCAAACAAAGAGGCATAGACGAGTGCAGTAGCCGAAGCGGTCAAGCGACTCAGGGCATCAATATGCTGGCGGCCGAGCATTACCACCTCGTCGCGATGATTCATGTGCAGGAAGGTGTCCTCAATCTCGCCGGCCCACCACTTTTTGTCGCCTACCACGACTAATTTCATGGAATTTGGCGTAGAGCTCTTGAACTGGTCGAATGCTTTGAATATGTTTGCCAAATTTTTGCGCTTGTGAATCAAACCTACGAATAAGAAAAAGTCACATCCGCCTGTATATTGTTGTTTGACAGCTTGTTGCTGCTCTGGTGAAAGGGGAACGTATGCGGGATTCGCTCCGTTATATACTACGTCGATATGATCCAAAGGGACTTGGTAGCTTTGATGGATATCTTGTTGGCTGAATTGGGAGACTGTGGCAAGGCGGGTGGCATTGCGAGCGAATTTTGGGAAGTAACGGTCGTAGTAGCGGCGCACAACTGGCTTGATGAATTCGGGATGGTGTACGAAGTTGAGGTCATGGATAACATTGACCGTGGGAATATCGAGTTTGGTCGGGATCCAACCATCGGTGGAGAGGAAAAGATCTGGTTTTATCGTTTTGAGTTTCAGCGGGATGCCATACTCGAAAAAAAGATACCAAAGGTAAGGATGCCGCGCTTGAGGGTGGGCGATCACAGGAGTGATGTTGTCGCTGAAGATAAAAGATTCGTCGTATTCCCGATCAAAAATGAAGTAGAACTGGTGTTCTGGATGCCATTGTGTGATGCGACGCAACGTCTCATTCGAAAACAACCCAATACCTTCTAACTTTCCTTTCAGAAGTAAGCGTGTGTTAACGGCAATTTTCATCAGAAAAGGATGTTTTGGCTGTGATTATGCAGGATTGGAGCCCTTATTATCGCTGCTCGTGCGATAGGTGTAGTCGTTAGAGGCATTGTCGTGCTCATCTTCATGCATCTGCTCAGGATTAGCAGGTTCTATGTCTTTGATATTCAGTTGCGTAGTAACTGTGTTGTTCCAACGGTTTTCTTCCACATGGTAGAGAACGTTGAAAGGTTTCGAATCACTGATGACAGACATTTGCGCTTTTTGGTTAAAGGCAATACCATCAAAAGAGTTGCTGCGCTCGTAAGGACTTAGAATCTTGCATTTCAGGTGTTTGTCACCCACGATGCGAGCGTTTCCTTCATCGACCACACCGTCGGTTTCAAAGATGGGTTCCATATTGCCAGGTCCGAACGGAGCGAATTTCTTCAGGTTTTTGAGAAAATGGGGCGTGATTTCCGAAAGGTTGAGCATCATATCGACTGTGATTTCCGGTTCGTATGACGATTCATCCAGATTCTCTTTCACATATTCTTCAAAACGTTGGGAGAATTCTTCCAGATTCTCCTGCTTCATGGTCAATC
>CAMJXE010000015.1 GCA_946409645.1 uncultured Bacteroidales bacterium | reverse complement strand
CGGAATTTCTGATTCGTAAGGAGGAACTGTCGCAGAAGCGGAACAGTTGGGTGGATTACCCGCTTGGCGTGGTCAAGGAGTTCACCGACAGGGGATTTCCCGTGAGCGGTCTCCAGTTCCACTACCGCGGCGACCTGCCCATCGGGGCGGCGCTTTCCTCTTCGGCCTCCATCGAGATGGTGACCGCTGTGGCTCTCAATGCCCTGAACGGCAGTCCGTTCACGATGTTAGAGCTCGTGCAGATGGCCCAGCACGCTGAGAACGACTTCGTGGGGATGAACTGCGGCATCATGGACCAGTTTGCCTCGGGGTTCGGGAAGAAGAATTGTGCTATCGCGTTGGACTGCAATACGTTGGAGTACGAGCATGTGCCGTTGGAGATGCGCGGGCTGAAGTTCGTCATCGCCAACACCAACAAGAAACGCGGACTCGTGGATTCGGCCTACAACCAGCGGCGCAGCGAGTGTCAGCAGGCGTTGGAGATCATCCGTGCGCACCGACCGGTCGATTGTCTCTGTCAACTCACTATGGATCAGTTTGATACGGTTGCCCCATATCTTACGGGCAACGTACTCAAGCGCGCCCGGCACGCGGTGCGCGAGAACGAGAACGTGCGCGGGGCCGTCACCGCGCTCAAGGTCGGCGACATGGTCCGCTTCGGACAGCTGATGAACGCCTCGCACGCCACCCTGCGCGACGACTACGAGGTCACCTGTCCCGAACTGGACTTCTTGGCCGAACGGGCGCAGCAGTTCCCCGGCGTGCTCGGCAGCCGCATGACTGGCGCGGGCTTCGGCGGCTGCACCGTGACATTGATTGCGGAAAATCAGGTGGAGGCGTTTGTCGAAACCCTCGGCAAGGCATACGAGAAAAGATTCGGCTTGCGTGCTGACTTCTATGTGGCGGAGATTGGGGACGGAGCTGGTGGGGTTATGAATGCAGAATTATGAATGAAAATAATCGACATACAATGAAACATTTTAACATAAAAAGCCAGCATTGCTGCGGTGGGTGCAATCGGCGAAAGCGCTGCGGCCGATGGTGGCGGCGAACACCCATTGCATGATTTTTCTCATCATTTTTTTTGTTTAAAGAGTTATACTTGTTTATTGCCTTTACGCAGAACGCTAACCAAGGGGAACGAGTCGAAATCATGGCATCCACGGTCTGTATAGGAGGTGCCGGGGAAGAGTGCGGCAAATTCCTGATGGATGGCGGTGGCCAACCTGTCGCTCTTAAACGGCTGCACGAGCCTCATGCGAATGACGCCCTTATACTCGCTGGCCAGGATCCACAGCGGATAGGAATAGGATCCGGCACTGATGCCCACGGTCTTCACCTGCTGCGCTGCGGCTTCGCCGAAGTCGAGATGCCCTGCGTAGGATAAGCCGTAGGTATTGTTGGCTGAATCTTTCTTTCTTCCGCTCTTGACGACCTGGGGCGACGTCAGCCGAATGGGCATGGGCGCGGAGAAAAACTGGTCGAAGTCGGACCGCAGCCCGGCTACCGTTGCATATAGGTTCTCCGGCCTGGTCTGCACGTCCAACTCCATGCGCAGCCGCCTTGCCCTTTCACCTACAGACAGACGGTCGGTCTCTGTTGTATAAGGGAGTGAAAAGGGGATTGCGGCATTGCCGCCGGACTCGAAGTGGAACACCGGACGCAGGTCGATGGGAACGTAGCAAACTATCTCCTTCTGCCCCACGTCGTAGCACTGGCAGATGGCCCGGCATATAACGGCGTTCAGGGCTGGCACCACAGAGCTGCCGTTCTCCCGGGCAAAGGCAAGAATCGGCTTGAGTGGCAGGTCGATGTCGATGATGCGCTGCCGTGTGGTTCTGCTGCTGAACAGTTTTTCTGGCAGATGGAAAATGTCGTGCTCCTGCGGGATGAACTTACCCTCAGGTTCTCCAGGTGCGCCTCCTTGCAGGATGTGCTCGTGGCATGGGAAAGTGTCAATGCTGTCAGCAGCAGGCGGGTTGTCACCATCCATGCCACAATAGAACGACAGGACGGTATTGAGGAAGGCGCAGATAGACCGCATGTCGGCAATTCCGTGGAACACATGGAGCGTGAAGTGCCTCTCGCCGTAAGACACATAGAGCATAAGGGACTCTGTCTCTTTGGTGCCAAGGCGCCGAGGCTTTCCATCCTCCTTTACCACCGCGACCTGCTCCACCTCGATGGTCTCCACGAGGAATCTCCGGTTCACGATGACCGGGCGAACCCTGAAATTCCGGTGTGTCCTCAGAGCGCTTAGCACTGCCGCCCGCAGATCATCGGGGCGCACGTCTTGCATCAACTCACATTCCACCTCTATCACCGTGGCCCGTTTGCCGGAACGACTCCAGTAGAATGTCTCATCAAAGAAATACAGTTTCTCCATATTATTCGTTCTTGTTCATAATTATCTTCTATCACCACGTCATGGCATCATCTTCATCATTCTTATATTACCAAGCTATTCAGTTCTTACTGAGACCTCAAACGGATAAAAAAAAGCATCCGCAGGGCACATCTGAAATCGATGTCTCGGCGGATATTCTCTCTCGGCGGTATTGCCTACTTCTCGTTAAAGATGAAATCGAGACCCTGCTGTCAGGTTTTTAACTCTCAGTACCCTATCGACCTGTCAATCTGCCGCAGGAGAGATTTTCCAGTACAGTAGTTCTCAAAATCCTCCAGAAAGAGATTTACAATTCTGTCAACAGTGTGAGGGAGTGAAGTGTCTCCGGCAACGTGGGGAGTAATGACGGCTCTCGGGCTGTCCCAAAGCACGCTTTCTGCGGAGAGAGGCTCGTTCTCGAATACATCCAGCCCCGCATAGAGACGTCCATTCTGCAGTTCTTCCTCGAGTGCTGCCTGATCAAGCACAGTACCCCTGCCTACATTGATGATAACGGCATGATCAGGCAGGAGGCGGAGCTGCGGGGTTGAAATCAAGTGAAAGGTCGCTTTTGTTCCGGGAAGGGATATTATCATGAGGTCTGTGTCTGCAAGTAAGGAATCCAGCTTCTCGGGAGTTTGCACCTGGTCAAACAGATTGCCCGGATTGATTCCGTGAAGATTGACTCCCTTTATGACGCTCGGCTCAAAGGCCCTGAGTCGCCTGCATGCCTCCTGCCCGATATCTCCTGTACCCAGCATCAGGATGCGGCTTCCATAAATGGAACGGATTGGAAGGCGGCGAATCCAAGTACGCTTTTGAATATTTCTCTGGTACTCCGGATTCCGCCTAAGGATTTCCAGCAAAAGCATGACGATATGCTCTGAGAGGGTAACGCCATAAGCGCCGGAGGAATTAGAAAGAATAGCTTCCGGACTGGCGAAGACACCCTCCTTCAGAAAAGGATCAACTCCAGCAAAGTGTGAACACATCCACTTTAGTTTCGGAGCATGACCTGCAAGAGAATGATCCGCACTCAGGATTACCTCAGCCTCGGGCAGGAACCTTCGGCTTTGTGCGCTGTTGCTGCAAATGTGACATTCAAACCCGAACCTGGCGGCTGCCTTCTGCAGCCTTGCGGAGTGTTCTGCTCTCAATTCCGGAACAACTACTACAAGCGAATGACTCATGACTGTTTAACTGTTTATTTGTTGGTTTGATAACGATTCAACAATTGTTTGATGACCTCGCCGACGACGCGCATACCGCTGTCAATCTGTTCGTCCGAACCATTTGAGAAGTTGAGCCGGATGTGCGGAACGTTCCGTTCGTATTCGTAGAACGGGTCGCCCGCGCAGACGGCAAAGCCCCGGTTGATGGACTCGCGCTGCACGTCGATGCCCCGAACCCCGTCGGGCAGCGTGACCCAGAGGAACATGCCGCCATCGGGATGTGTGCAGCGGCAGCCTGCGGGGAAATATTTCTCGATACAGGCAATCATATATTCCGACTTGTGTTTGTAGAGTCGTCTTATCTCCGCAAGGTGAACGTCCAGGTCGTTGTCTGTCAGATAGCGATGCAACACCATTTGGCCAAAGATGTTGGTGTGCAAATCCAATGTGGCCTTGTAGACGAGCATTTTCTCAAGGAGATTCTTTTGCTTGCAGACGATCCAGCCAATCCGAAGGCCCGGTGACACGATTTTGGAGAAGGTACCCAGCATACAGCATTGCTCGCCGAGGTACCAGCCGAAGCTGTGCGCAGGCTCGCCCCGAAAGCGCAGGTCGCCGTAGGGATTATCCTCCAATACAAGGATATCGCGCCCACGGAAGATATCCGATACCTCGGAACGAAGTCTTTCAGAATAGCTCAGGCCAGTGGGGTTCTGGAAGTTCGGAATCAAATAGGCGAATTTCGGGCGCTTTTCGTCGACAGCCCTCCGCAAGGCGTGGGGGTCGATGCCGTCTTCGCGGAGCGGAACAGGTACGATCTCCGGCTCATACAGATGAAATGTCTGCAGAGCGGCAAGATAGGTCGGATTCTCAACCAGGACGCGGTCGCCCGGGTCGATCATCATGGCGGAGAAGATGTCCAGTGCCTGCTGGGAGCCGTTTGTGACGATGACCTCGGCGGGCTCGACATTGAGCCCTGAAGTGCGATATCGGTCAGCAATGTACTGTCGAAGCGGGAGATACCCTTGTGTGCCGCTGTATTGCAATGCCGCGAATCCGTTTTCCTGAAGGACGCCATCGGCTGCGACATTCATCTCCGACACCGGAAAGGACGCGGAATTCGGGTTGCCGCCGGCAAAGGTGACCAGATTCGGATTGGTGTTCGCCTTGAGAATGGTGACGAGAAACTGGGACTGGAAATCAGGCTTGCTGCGTCGGGACAGGCTTGGTGTCGCCGTTGGCTCTATTGTGATACTCATAATTCAACTTTTAACTTTCAACTTTCACGGTTAAGTAACCGTTCAAAATTATACTGCATTATTTTGACTTCGGGACACGGGACTTCGGGACTTCGAGTCAAGCCAATGACCCGTAGTCCCGCGTCTCGCAGTCTCGCGTCCAATATGTAAACTACTTATGCTCATCTATTTATTACAGCGGTGTTAATGGATATATGATGATGACCATGAGGATGCTGACTATGAGAAACGCGAGTTTCACCGGCAGACCGATGCGGATGAAATCGCTGAAGTGGTAACCGCCGGGACCATAGACCAGCATGTTCACGGCCGAGCCGATAGGCGTGACAAAAGAACTGTTGGCCGCCATAATCAAGGCGATAAGGAATGGCAACGGCTCATACCCTAACTGTATGGCGGCTGAATACATGATGGGGGCGATGATGGCGGCCACCGTTGTGATGGACAGGAACTCCGTAATGACAGCGGCCGCCAGGCAAACAGCAACCATCACAATCAGAGGATTGCTGCCGCTGATGCTCAGGATGCCTTGTGCCATCCAGTCTGCAATACCTGTCTTTTGAATGGCCACTCCGAGCACGATGCTGCCGGCAATCAATGCCAGAAGGCTCCAGTCGATGGCTTCCATGGCCTGCTTCGGAGAGCAACAACGGCAGATGAGCATGGCACCTGCGGCAATAAAGGCGCTCTGCAGCAAGGGCATCACACCGGAAATAGTCAGAGCCACCATGACGGAGACGATGGCGATGGAGACGATGGTGCGCCGCCCGATGTTGGGCACGTCGGCAGAGTCAAAAAACTGCAAATGCTGACCGAGCGCGGAGGTATCTATTTTCATGTTCGGCGCACATTCCAAGAGCAACGTGTCGCCGACTTGAAGCACCACCTCCCTCGGCGCCTGCTCTATACGTTTGCCCTTGCGGGCTACAGCGACGAGGGTGACGTTATTGTCGCGCTCAAAAGTGCCATCACCTATCTTGGTGTTGATCAGGCTGCTTCCGAAAGTGATGTGTGCCGTGCGCAGCTGCCGGTCGCGGCTCACCTCGCTGTAGTGGAACACATGATGGTCGGCATTCACCAGACCGTATTTCTTCTTCACTTCCAGCAGCTCTTCAATTTGTCCGGCATACACCAAACGGTCGCCCCCCATCAGCGGTTCCCTGTCTGGAACGGGCGACATAATCCTGTAGTCGTCGAAATGGCGCAGCTCTACGAGACTCCCCCCAACCACATTGTTCAGACCCAGTTCGCCCACCTCTCTTGCAATATGCGGATTGTCGGAAGGCACAAGCAGTTCCACCGTGTAGTCGCCTGTCGATTCAAAAACCGACTCAGGCGACTTGCGCTCTGGCAACAGACGGCGCAATGCGATGATCGTCAGCATCCCCGCCAGCAGGCCGAACATACCGGGAATGGCCGGAGCCAGCACCCCCATGGTATGTCCCGTATTGCTCTCGTAGAAGCCGCTGACCACCAGGTTTTGCGGAATCACAAGTATGAGGCACACCCCTCCCATATTGCTCGCAAAGGCAATAGGGATAAGGAGCCGCGAAGGCGTCATCTGCAGCTTTTTTGCCCACATCTTGACAACGCCGACAAATACGGACACTACCGTGACCGTGTTCAGCAGCGGCGACAGCACTGCCACGGGTGTCATCACCCGCAACAAGACCCTCTTGTAATCTTTCGGACGCCCCAACAGATACTTGGTTATCCAATGCAAGACTCCTGTGTATGTCAGACCGGCCACCACAACAGACATTACACCCACCACAACCACTGTCGAGGAACTAAAGCCGGAGAATGCTTCGTCGGCATCGAGCACCCCCGTGACGAACAACAGTCCGATGGCGGCGAGAAACACCAGGTCGCTGCGCAGTTTGGTGGTCATCAGCACTATGAATACACCCAACACCGTCGCGATGGTAATCCAGGCGTCAATGCCAAAGCCCAAAAATATGAATGATTCCACTACTTCTTTTACTTATGGGGACCTCTATTTTTACCATTTTCGCGCCATACCTCCAGACCATGCGAGGTCTGTTGAACAAAATCTGAAAATATGACGCTGCAAACCTTAGATTTGCAGCCGCAAAAATAAACAAAATTTACATAATATTCTTTTAGTTCGGTCTGTTTTTTGATTATTTTTCTTTTTAGGGGGGCGATATGTTTCTGATTATCAATTAGTTATTATATTCATTCCAAGACGCATTACTTGCTCGTACCGGCACAGGTTGTAGACCAGGTTTGTCAGGGTGTTGTAGGCCGCGTTCCGCGCAAAACCGACCACACGGCTGGACATTCCGTGAAGGCACTCTTCCATGAACCCGAACACATGTTCCACCCTCACGCGCAGCTTCGAGTTCTTCCTGTTGGTGGTCTCCTGCCATTTGCTGATTTTCTTGCCTCTGGTGTTCCGCTTGATCACCTTGTCCTTCATCCCGAACTTCCGCATCACCCTCTTCACCCCTTTGTCGATGTAGGCACTGTCGGTGAACAAATCCTCACCCCTGTCTTCCTTGATTATTTTGTTCTCTTCGCGTGTGTTGTGCTGGCGCGGTGCCTCCACGAAGCTCCCGTCTATCATGGTGCCCTCATGCAAGATCAGGTTGTTCTCCTCCAGAAAAGCATAGAATTCATTGAACAATTGCCCAAAAAGACCTTTCTTTGTCAATTCCTCCTTGAAAGCCCATATTGTTTTCTCGTCGGGCACCTTGTCGCCGCTGGCCAGTCCGAGGAAGTCGCGGAACGAGAGCCTGTCGCGGATCTGGTATTCCGCCTGCGGGTCGCTGAGATGGTAAATCCGCTTTTGAGAGTTTGTCCAAAGGATTGCCCAACTTGTTGAGTTTCTCCATTGTCTCGTCGCTGTCGAAAAGCCCGACGTTACCTTGCTGTTTGTTTGGTCTGATTCATTGTCCTTTCTAATTTGCGGCAAATATACAAATAATTCTTTGAATGACAATGGGTTGCGAGAAATTTTCACCATAAAAGGTTCATCTGTCGCAAGTTGACCGAAACGGAGATTTCGGGTGTCGTTTTCAGCGGATTTTAGCTCATAAGAAGCTGTTAATCAGAAAGAAATAATTAGAAGTCCCCATAAGACTGAACGTGTTGCCGTAGATCGCAATGTGGGTGTCTTCCCATCGTTGGAAAAAGTGCGACGCAACAGTAATTATTCGTTGGAAAAAATGTAGCGACAGAGTGTTTTTTCGTTTGAAAAAGTGTATTTTTGCCGCGTGAAAAATACCGCTATGCTATGTTAAAGAGAAGAATATCAGATACTTTGGAAAAATAAAACCTAAAAAATCGTACCTTTGCCCCCTGAAAATCCGAGACGCGGCATGCCACTCTTCGCGACGACTACGAGGTCACCTGTCCCGAACTGGACTTCTTGGCCGAACGGGCGCAGCAGTTCCCCGGCGTGCTTGGCAGCCGCATGACCGGCGCGGGCTTCGGCGGCTGCACAGTAACGTTAATCTCTGACGATCAAGTAAATGCGTTTATCGAAAGTCTCGGCCGCGCGTACGAAGAGCGTTTCGGCTTGCGTGCGGATTTCTATGTGGCGGAGATCGGCGACGGAGCAAGGGAAGTTAGAAGTTAATAGTATATCAATAGTATATAGTTATGTGGAAAACAGTTATTTACATCGTCCTGCTTTTAATTGGAATGGTAGGCTTTGCCTATTTTCTCTATGTCGAAATCCGCAATAATAAACTTCGGGAAGAGGGCAAAGAAGTCCGGACAAAATCATATCTCACAGCCGTATTTAGCGGTCTTATGGTGGTGCCATGCATGCATTTGACGGAGAAATGGTTCTCGCCGTATATCACCAACGAGACGGCCATGTTCTTTTTTCAGTTGCTTGTACTGATGGTTCTTCTCATAGCCATAGGCATTCCAGTCCGCCGTATCGCCAAGCGTTAGTGTGACAATTCTCTATGAATAAGTATTTTAGTACAATGAAAATAATTAGCATTATCTTGGTGGGGGCGATTTGGCTGCTGACCGCTGCAACGCATCAGATTTCGGCGCAGGAGTTGTTCAACGGCGTGGTCACCTACAAAATGTCAATGAATGGTGCGGCGGCACAGACATATACGGTATATTACCGCGGCCACGACCAGATGACCGACATGCCACACAACAAAATGCGGACGCTCTATCTCTCCGGAGAGAAGAAAATGTATAGTATCATGAGCATGATGGGCAAACCCATTGTAAGCAGTTTCGATTTCGATGCAGAGATTCTGTCAGGTGAAATGTTTGATGAATCGATTCCCACTGAGGATATTGCGGGTCATCATTGTCTTCGCATCACCACTGATAGCGACTACGGGGCAATGGAGGGGAAGGTCACCATTTGGCTTGACACCTCCTATCACATTGCGTCCCAATATGGTCTCGGTTTGCCCGTGCGCACCGTAACGCGGATGGAGATGAAAGGGCGGATGATGGAGACCGTCAGCGAGTTGGTGTCCGTGGTGGCGGGTGAGGTCGATGACGCGCTGTTTGCCGTCCCTGGTAAAGAGGGTTCTATATGGATGAGTATCGATGCCGACGGCAATCCCGTGATTAGCGGCGACACCACAGGACTTTATGCCCCAGTGTATTCCGAACGGATTGAAGAGGTGGATTCCGCCGGTTTCCGCAAGGCAATTGCGAAAGGCAAGACTGTCTGCATGTTCACCGCCGTTTGGTGCGGTCCCTGCCGACTGATGTACCCGCGGTTGGAAAACGTGGCCAAACAGCTTGGCAAAGGTTACCGTTTCATTAAGGTGGATATCGACCGCTGTCGCGCCATCGCCCAAGAATACGACTGCATGACCATCCCGGTCGTCATTCTTTTCGAGGACGGCAAGGAGCTACGCCGCATCACCTCGGCTGCTTACGGCGAGGAGGATATCTTGAAGTTTGTGGAAGGCCGGTAGCGCATGAGGAGACTGCTACGTGCCATCATTATAGTTTGTTCCCTTGCATAATCAATCTTGCTTTTGCCATCTAAATGATAAAGAAATGAACAGAAACATATTTCCGTATCGAATCGCATTCATGATACTGTGCTTTTTTGTCTTGATGCCCATCGTGAAGGCTGCGGGACCGAAGATGCCGCTCAAGTGTGTGGCTCCTGCCTACTTGAAACCGGGTGACAAAGTGGCGCTCATCTCCCCATCGTACTACTGTTCAATGGAGACGGCTTGCCAAGCGGCAGACACACTGCGCTGTTGGGGGTATGTGCCGGTCATCGGGCCGAATGTCGGTAAACAGTATTTGGAACACTATGCCGGAACCGTGGACGAGCGACTCACCGACCTCCGCTGGGCACTCGCTGA
Source organism: uncultured Bacteroidales bacterium (assembly GCA_946409645.1). Classification (GTDB taxonomy): domain Bacteria; phylum Bacteroidota; class Bacteroidia; order Bacteroidales; family WCHB1-69; genus F23-D06. Next base: position 34,187 of record CAMJXE010000015.1, on the reverse strand, counting down.
CCCCGACATCAAGGCCATCCTCTGTTTGCGCGGCGGTTATGGCACCTTGCAGTTGGTGGAAGATTTGTCATTAAAGGAATTTGCAGCTTCCCCGAAATGGCTGATTGGCTATAGTGATATTACCACGCTTCTCAGTATGGATGCTTGCGCGGGTGTGATGGGTATTCACGGCGTGATGGGTTGCAACATTGCTAAGCCTGACAGTACAGGACAATCTTGCTCGTTGCTGCGCGATTTGCTCAAAGGTCAGGCGCCGCGCTACGAATTGCCCGCCCATAAAGAGAACATCCTTGGTATGGCGACAGGCACCCTCGTGGGCGGTAATCTTGCCACACTCGTCCCACTGATCGGCACTCAGGCCGATGCTATAGGAAAGTCTGATATCATCCTCTTCGTGGAGGAAGTGGAGGAGACTCACCATAACATCGACCGCCTTTTCAACATTCTGAAAATGAGCGGTGTGCTTGCCCACTGCAAGGGTGTTGTCCTGGGTGACTTCACTGATTGTGAAAATGATGTCGGCTATGAGAGCACGGAAGCGATGCTGCGCGAGTTCATTGCACCGTACAACATCCCATTGCTTTGCGGCTTCCCTGCCGGACACGAAAAACTAAACCTGCCGCTCGTAATGGGCGCACCCGTCACCATGGAAGTGCGTGCAGACGTTGCCACTCTTACCTTCGACATTCCGGGTGAACAACAAATGGTGCGAACTGAAAGACTGTCTGTTCCGATGACAGATGAAATGGCACATAACATCAGCAATGTTTTCCTAAAGCACCCATTTTTAATGATTTTCCTGATTCTTGGAATCATTTCAGGAATGGCATGTTTTTCAGAAAAAAAATCAAAATCCGCCAAAGGTCAATATTAGATCATAAAAGGGAGCGCGTGAGCCGTGGTCTATTTCCTTTTGCCAATTGTCTATTGCTTAAAAAATCGTACTTTTGCCCCAAATTTAAAATCGTCAAAGAATGAACCCCGCATTTCATACCTTAGACATCATTATCTTCGCCGCGTATATAGTGATTATTGTTGGATTAGGCATCTGGATTTCCCATCGGAAGAAGAATAAGGACAAGACCGCAGAGGACTATTTTCTCGCGGGCAAGTCGCTGCCTTGGTGGACGATAGGTGCATCGCTGATTGCCGCCAACATCTCGGCGGAGCAGTTCATCGGGATGTCCGGGTCGGGCTTCGCGGGTGGTTTCGCGGTGGCCTCCTACGAGTTCATGGCCGCGCTTACCCTCATTATCGTGGCTAAGTTCTTCATGCCCGTGTTTGTGAAACAAGGCATCTACACTATCCCCGAATTTGTTGAAAAACGGTTTTCCCAGAACCTTAAAACCATTCTCGCTGTTTTTTGGCTTGGTCTGTTCATCTTCGTGAACCTCACCTCCGTGCTCTACCTCGGTGCCGAAGCCATTGATACCATCATTGGCACCGGCGATGACTCGCTCATCATCCCCGCTATCATTGGATTGGGTCTTATCGCCGCCCTCTACTCCATCACCGGCGGCCTCTCTTCCGTAGCGTGGACCGACATTCTGCAAGTCATCCTGCTCGTACTCGGCGGCCTTATCACCACGGTGGTCGCGCTGCAGCTCATCAGTCCCGACGGCACTATCATGCAGGGTATCCAGCATCTCACCAACGCAGCAGGCGACCGTATGCATCTGATTCTGCCCAAAGACAACCCCGAATACCACAATTTGCCCGGCATTGCCATGCTCATCGGTGGACTGTGGGTCGCCAACCTCTACTATTGGGGGTTCAATCAGTACATCATCCAGCGGGCGTTTGCCGCCAAGTCGCTGCCCGAAGCGCAGAAGGGTCTGGCTTTTGCGGCGTTCTTGAAGCTGCTCATCCCCTTCATCGTGGTTATCCCCGGCATCGTCGCCTACGTGATGTACACCGAGGGCAACTTTGGTGCGGTGGAGGCTCTCACCAAGACCAACGGCGCCCTTAACAACGACAATGCCTATCCATGGCTGATCAGCACCTTCATTCCGACTGGACTCAAAGGGCTGGTACTTGCTGCGTTAGCCGCTGCCATCATCTCTTCGTTAGCCTCTATGCTCAACTCCGCTTCCACCATTTACACGATGGACATTTATAAGCCCTACATTGCCCCCAAGGTGAAGGAAAAGACGGGCAAAGATGTCAGTTTAGTGCTGGTTGGCCAAATTTCCGCCGGACTTTTCCTCATTATCGCCATATTGATTGCCCCGCTACTCGGCAGTGTGGGTCAGATGTTCCAGTACATTCAGGAATACACGGGATTGGTGAGTCCTGGCATCCTCGCGCTCTTCTTGTTAGGACTTTTCTGGAAGAAGACTACCAACAAAGGCGCCATTACGGGCGTGATTCTTTCCATCCCTATCGCACTGGCACTCAAGTTTCTGCCTATCGATATGCCGTTCATCGACCAGATGTTTTACACCTGTCTGCTCACAATAGCCATCATCGTGATGGTGAGCTTGTGCACTTGCGAGAACGAAGATGATCCAAAAGGCATAGCATTGACTGGCAGCATGTTCAAGACGAAGCCTGATTTTCACATTGCCGCGTATGCCATTTTAGTGCTGTTAGTGGTGGTTTATGCGGTGTTCTGGTAAAAAACTTTAGTTTCAAGATTCAGGTTTCAAGTTTCACATAAGTTACAAGACCTGAATCTTGAAACCTGAAACCCGAAATTTTCTCTATTTAGGGGAAAAATAACTGTTTATTTCCCAATCACCGACCCGATGGTCAGCGGGAAATGTTGATGTTCCAATTGGTGGATTTTCGTTTCGATGGTCTCTAATGTGTCGTTTTCCTCCACATGGAAGGAGAATTGGTCGATGATTTTGCCAGTATCAACCCCTTCATCGACAAAATGGATGGTGATGCCGAAGACTTTCACCCCATAGTTGTAAGCGTCAGCGATGCCGTGCGCGCCTGGAAACGAGGGCAGCAGGGCGGGGTGCAGGTTGATGATGTGCATAGGATAGGCTTCTAACAGAGTCTTCCCGATGATGCGCATATAGCCAGCCAGCACGATATAGTCGATTTCGCGTTTACGCAGTTCGTCTAATACTGCCTGTTCGTATGCGGCCTTGTCAGCATACTCCTTCGCACAAAAAGTGAACGCGTCAATGCCATGGGCACTGGCGCGTTCTACTGCTTTGCATGAAGGTTTGTCGGATACCAGCAGGGCTATTTCAGCGTTCAGCTTGCGGCACTCAACAGCCTCGATAATGGCTTGGAAATTAGAGCCGAAGCCACTGGCGAATACGGCAATCTTCTTCATGGATTACTTTTTGTCAGGACAACCGCCTTCTTTCTTGCAGCCGTGGCCTTCGCCTTTTTGGCAACCTTTTTTGTCGCCTTTGCAGCAACCTTTGCCTTCGCCTTTCTTGCAGCCACCACAGCAGCCCATTTCGTCGAAAGCGGCCTTCTTGTCATCGAGAGAGAGCTTATCCCAATTGAGCATAGCAGCTTCAAATTTAGCTTTCTTCTCTTCCTGAGCTTTCTTCATAGCCTGCATTTCATCGTATTTGGCTTTGCGTTGGTCAAGCAACTCGGCTTTGCGTTCGTCGGTGATGTTTTCCCAATTCTGCCAATCTTCAGCAGCTTTCTTGCAAGCTTCCATTTCAGCCTTCTGCTCTTCGGTCATTTCCTTGCAGCAAGGGCCTTCTGCCTGCGTTTCAGTGCATTCAGCGGGTTTTTCAGCGGGCTTGTTGTTGTTGCAAGCGGTGAATGTCAGACAGCAAGCAGCTGCCACTAAGATCATAAGTTTCTTCATTTTTTCTTTTTTTAATTTGTTTCTAATTTGAAATTTTGTGGCGCAAAAATAGTCTTTTTTTTAAAACATAAAATGTTTAAAATTCTTAAAAATTCAAATCGTAAACAGCTTTGAAGCGCAGACCGAATCCTTGCATCGGGTAGTTACGGATGATTTCGTAGTTTTGGTTGGAAATGTTTAGTAATTCGAGTTTGAGGCTGAGGGTCGATTTGCTGAAGTTGAAGTCGTGTCCCAAAGTGATGCTGTGGTCGGAGTAACCTTTCACCAAGTTGGCGGGAATATTCTGCGAAAGCGAATAGCGGTCGCTACAACCAAACATAGAATAAGTAACTGTAATCCAGGGTGTTTGAAAACTCAAACTGACGGAACCTGACCACAACGGTGTATAGGGAATCTGGTGGTTGAAGGTTTTGCTTTCTGGGTCGGTGCGATCAACCGCCTTCTGATAGGTGACGTTGCCGTTCAGTCGCAGGATGTATTGACGGGTGATTCGGTACTGCCAGTAGGAGTTGAGTTCCACGCCGGCTACATAAACTTTGCCGTAGTTCAGCATTGTCCATGAGAAGAGATTGTGCGACGGAAATGCCACTATTTTGTCCTTCACGATGTTGAAGTAACCGTCTAACGTGTTGGAAACGGTGACTTTACCCGCGGCGAGGTATGCCTCTTTCATGACCAAGCCGAGGTCCCATTGGTGCGTTTTTTCGGGGTTGAGGTTCACATTTCCGACTTCGCGATAGTATAAATCATTGAATGTCGGCATCCGGAAAATGTTCTTGTAGAATAAACGCAAATGCAGGATTTTGGTGAGCTCCCATGAACCGCCGATAGCGGGCGAGAGGTGTATATAATCTTGCATATCAGGGTTTTCTGTGATGATATTGTCAACGTAAGTGAGCAACAGGTTGGCGTTGACTTTCCATCGGTTTCCGGTGAGAATGGCAGACAGGGAGGTGAGTGAAGTGAACCTTTCGGGGTGGGCGTATTCTAACGAGTTGGCTTTCATCTGCTGGAAGAAGACATCCTGCGCCAATGCAAATTGCAACAGTCTCACTTTCTGCAGGGAATCTTTTTCGGCAACAGGTGTAAACATCACAGTGTTAGAGAGATAGCTCTCGTGCTGATGGTAGCGGTTGTCCAGGAATCCTGCCGCGTTCAGGTAATCGGGGTCGAGGTAACGGGTGTAGTCGTAGTTGAACTTCGCATTGGCCTGATATGCCCACTTGTCGTTGAAGTACTTGTGATAATGCACCTGTCCGAAGGCGTTTTGGTTCCACAGTTTCTGATGTGACTCGGAGTTGTAGAGGATGGTGGCGGATGGCAGTTCCCGTGCGGAGTTGTAATAATAGAGTTTCACGTTGAGCCGCTGTGTGCGGTCAATTTGCCATACAGCGTTGAACTCGGTGTTAAATGTCTGAGTTTTGGCGTTTTTTCGGATTTCATGTGATATACTGTCGTTCACTCCGCCATAGTGTAGGATGTAAGGGTAGTCGCCCTTCGAACGCAGGGCATCGGCCGACAGACTCCAGTAAAACAGGCGGTCTTCGCGCTTTTTCGAACGGATCAAATGGGTGAATCCTCCCTGAAGTTCGTAAAGTCCGTACATTCCCACGGTGCCGCCGACACGCAGATGAATCGGTTTCTCAGGAATGATGTTTATTGTGTTAATTTTCAGCAAACTACTGTAAGAAAAAAGTCGTGCGGGAACGAAAAGCTTGTCATCTAAACCGACAATCAGCGAGAGCGAGGCGACGTTTTCGAGGGAGAGTTTTCCGAGGTCGATCTGACCGGTTTGGCAGTCGGTGATGGCGATATCGTCGTAAGCCACGCCTGTGTGCTGGGTGCCAAGTCCGCGCACGGAGACGGTTTTCATTCCGCCGGTGCCGCCGTAGTCACGGACTACCACACCGGACATATATTTCAGAGCGTCAGAGAGTTGCAGAGTAGGAAGTTCCTTAATTTGCTGTGCCGAAATCTGTTGCACGGAAGCAGGTCCTGTAAACACTTTTTGGGGACCGTCAGCGCTGATCCTCACCTCTTCAAGTCGCTGAGTGCGAGTGCTGTCGCGTTGGTTTTGCGCGTGGGTGTTATCGCAGCAAAGCACCAGGAACGACCATATTATATATATATAGAAATTTTTTTTCATTGCAAATCGGCGGCAAAAGTACAAATATTCTACATGCAATCTTACGGTATCAATCTCGCCAAAAATTTGTATCTTTGCCCCGTTTTTCGAAAGACTGAAAATATGAAAATGGACATTCTGCTCGGCCTGCAATGGGGCGATGAAGGTAAAGGAAAAATTGTGGATGTTTTGACACCCAAGTATGATGTGATTGCGCGTTTCCAGGGCGGTCCCAATGCGGGGCATTCCTTAGAATTCAACGGACATCGGCATGTGTTGCACATCATACCATCAGGCATTTTCCACAAAAGCAAAATCAACATCATCGGTAACGGTGTGGTTATTGACCCGATTATCTTCGAGGAAGAGATAAATGCGTTGATAGAGATGGGTTTAACACCGACCGACAACCTCTATATCTCCCGTAAGGCACACCTCATACTGCCTACGCACAAGCTCCTCGACGCCGTGCAGGAAGCTCATAAGGGCAACATGAAGATTGGCTCCACGCTGAAGGGCATCGGACCGACCTATACCGACAAGATCGCCCGCACGGGTCTGCGGGTCTGCGATCTCGAATCCCATGATTTCGAGACCAAATACCGGCAGAAAATCGACGAGCATATCGAGATTTTGCAGAATTTCCACTTCGACTATGAAGCGAAGCTCGCCGAGTTGGACGCCCAATGGCGCAAGTCGTTGGAGACCATTCGCAAATTCCAGTTTATTGACAGTGAATATATTGTAAATCAATATCTTACGGAAGAGAAATCCGTGCTGGCCGAAGGTGCGCAGGGCACGCTGTTGGACGTGGAGTTCGGTGCATATCCGTTTGTGACCTCTTCCAATACCATCGCCGCCGGTGCGTTCACCGGTTTGGGACTGGCCCCACACTACGCCGGCCGTGTCTTCGGCATTGTGAAGGCCTACTGCACCCGCGTGGGCAGCGGACCATTCCCGACCGAACTCTTCGACGAGACGGGCGAATTTCTCCGTAAAGAAGGCAACGAATACGGCGCAACAACAGGAAGACCAAGACGTTGCGGATGGCTCGACCTCGTGGCACTCCAGTATGCGCTGATGATCAACGGCGTGACCGACATCGCGCTCACCAAAGCCGACGTGCTGGATAAATTGGACGAAATCAAGGTCTGCACCGCCTACCGCGTGAATGGCGAGCTGACCGACCGCATGCCCTCCGCCACCGATGTGGAGATTGAGCCGGTCTATACCACTCTGCCTGGTTGGAGAGAGGACATTTCCGACTGCAAGACCTACGAATCACTGCCACAAACCTTTAAGGACTACATTCAATTTATTGAGGATAAGACAAATACGAAAGTCTCTATCGTTTCGGTTAGCCCCGATCGCGAAGGTACGATTTTCAGGTAGTTTCAGGTTTCAAGTTTCAGGTTTCATGTCTTCTTACCCAAAAGTTTGGCTATTGCGGCTTCTTTGCTGCGCGCTGTTTTGGGCGAGTGGCATGGCCGTTTTTGCGCAAACGAAGCCGGAGGACGATGATTTTCTGCAGCTTTTGAGAGAAGAACTGCAATTGCAGTATGATTCGTTGCAACATACGGAACATCCTCCATATTTTATGGCTTATCGTGTGAAAGAGAGCACAGAATATAGTGTTTCAGCCTATTTTGGAAAAATTTACGACAATTCCATTGCGAAAACGGTGTTTTTGACGATTGAAATGCGTGTTGGAACACAAGAAACGGACAATTATCACTATCTCACTAACAAAAATACATACGTTTCGCAGATTCCGTTGCCGTTGGAAGATAATCCGGTATTGGTCAGAAAAATACTTCAGAAAGAAACCCGAAAAGCATATCAAGATGCTGTAATTCGGTCTATTGAGAATAAATTGGCCACCACCTATTTTGATGCGGAAGAAGATATTGAGAAGTTCCTCTATATGCATAGCGACAAGGATGGTTACTACGAAGCACCTGTTTCTATTGAGTCGCATTGGAACGAAGAGCTCTGGGAGTCCAATTTGCGCCATTGTACTTCAAATTTACAGTCTTCAGCGGAATTACGTTGTCTTTTTTCTCGTAAATATTTGGTTAACAGCGAAAACAGTTACTTTGTACAAAATGAGAATTCCGCTTTCTTAACCCTAAGAATGGAGTTTCAGACCGCTCAGGATCATATTCCTGAATGTGTTGAACGACAGTATTTTGGACAATTTCCTGACCAATTGCCTGATGCTTCTACGTTGAGATTGGAAATGACAGAAATGGAGACGTTATTGTCGAACGTGCTGCTCGCGGAGAGATGCGACATTTCCCATTGTCCTGTTTTACTTTCTCCAAAAGCTTCTTCTGTACTGATGCACAGTTTGTTAGGTCACGATTTTGAGGATTCAGATAACGGCTGGTTAAGTGACAATTTTTTGCGTCAAGTGATGCCTGAGTCATTTTCGGTATATAGCAATCCTACTGTTTCCAAGGTTGGAGGTTTTTATTGTGCAGGGGCTTATGTTTTTGATGATGAGGGCGTTAAAAGCCATAAAGTCCAACATATTGACCATGGCGTAATCCAGCAATTTCTCTCCACGCGAATGCAACGGTCGAATGCTTTCAAATCCAATGGTAGTGCTCGAGGAAACTGTCTGCTGCCTTCCGCTCGCCAGTCCAATCTTTTTGTTGAATCCGATAAAACATTGGATAAGAGTAAGTTGTTTGAATTATTAGTGCAAGAAGCAAGAAGACAGTCGCTTGAGAAAGCTTTGTATGTGGAAGAAGTAGAGGTTCGTTGTGACACAAATGGTATAATAAGCCTTTATCCAACAGTCTGTTATGAGATTTGTGCGAATCATCGAAAGCCTGATGAAATCGTACGCGATGTAATGTTGATTGGCACTAAGTGGCAGTGGATCAGCAATTTATTAGCTTCTGGAGGTGAAAATATTTGTGTAACAATAACTTGTCATAATCAGCACGACGATTTGCTGACCAGCTGTTCGGCACCTTCGTTGTTATTCCGCGATGTTGAGGTTCGGCAGCGAGTGAAGGAGCCAAAACCCCCAAGAATCAAGATGGATGGGATCATCGGTACGGCCTCCAGTACGCCGATCTCCACAGCGGAACTTTTCCGGCTTTCGGCGCAGAGTGAGTGGGAGGCGGATGTGAATCATTTGAAGATTGGAGATGAAACCGCACCCTATTACGAAGAATTTTTGATGACCGATGCGCGGATTTTTACGGTTGAAACATCTGAAGGAAGTGTGTTTTATGCTAACGAAAAGCCTGTCAGACAACTTGTTCCGAAGGTGTTGTTGGGCAGTGACCGTTTCAACAACGAGAACTTATCAGTGACCGCGGTACCGCCTGCAAGTTACCCATTGCCTTTTGAAAACCGTTCCACTTTTGACATGGATTTCCGAAAAGCGGCTGAGACGGAGTATAATAAATCACTCAAGCAGTGGAAGACCAAACAGGCCTTGGTTCCTGTAGAATCCCGCAATAATCCTGATCGTTCTATTTCATTGCCGACACAAGCCCATGACGAGTGCGTTTTCGAGTACCCTACGTTGAACAATTTGGAACATTTTGCCCGCGAAGCCTCTGCGCAGCTCGCTAAGCACGACTTCCTGAGCCACTCTGGAGTCAACATTTACATTATGTTGGGTAATACCTACTTCTGGAACAGCGAGACTACGACCTACAGCCGCCCGATTTCCGTCATCAGTGTTCAAATTTGGGGTGGTGTGGAACGGAACGATAAGGAGTATATGGACACCAAGACCATATTCCTTCCATCCACAGATTCTCTCTTCTCTTCACAAACAGTTCAAAATGAGATTGATAGATTAGTGTCGCATTTGCGGAATGTGAAACAGTTGGGCGAAGAGAAAAAGGGATTTTTTTCTGGACCCGTGTTGATTGAAGGCGATGCTGTCGGGCAGTTGCTGGTCTCTGCGCTATTGGAATCGAATCATAATTTGCTGGCCTACAGAGAACCGCTGATGGCTCCAAATCCTCTGTATCCTTTCAAAAAGCAACTTTTTGAAGATCAATTAGATAATATTATCACTTCGAAGAATATTTCAGTGACGGCGAACAAAACCGGTGACAAATTCGACAAATCCACTTTCGTTCGTCATGAGAAAACGGATGCGGAAGGAGTGGAAATCCAGGAGACAGAAATTATCAGAAAAGGTGAGCTGATCACGCTGATGGGTAACCGAAATGTCACTAAAGCAACCCCTTACAGCAACGGCTTTCAGCAATTGGCCATCCATAACGAGGGTTGTTTTGCCACACGAGGAGCCGCTCGCATTGATTTTGAACACAAGAAAAAACTGCCACACGCAAAACTCAAGCAGGGGCTCATCAAGGAGGCCAAAAAGCAGGGTTGCCGATATGCGTTCATTCTCCGACAGGTTTCTGATCCCACCATGCAAAACGTGCAGGAATCCACAACATACCCTATGGATCTTTTGCAACTTTATCGTGTCGATGTGCGTACCGGGCAGGAGGTTCCGCTCATAGATTGTATTCATTTGCCTTACACAATTCGTCATCTGCAAGGTATTCTGTATGTGTCTGATACACAAGTTTCTTTCCCTGTTATGATGCGAGTTTCTGGTGCAACCGGCACCCGCGATTTCCCCTTTTCTGGTATCCCAACCTGCATTGTCGCTCCAAAGAGTATTTTGTTGAAACAACTGCATATTGAGGATTAATATGTTTTGTCAATAGCAAATATCCGACAGCTAAAGTCATTGTCAAAGTATTTTTTTGGGGAGCTGTCGCTGTGCGAGTGTAATATAACCATGCAACCGTGTCCAAAAAAAGCGTACCTTTGCGCCCTTAATTTCCGACTATGTTAAAAATTGAAGATTTACACGTATCCATCAAGGATCGAGAGATATTGAAAGGCGTGAATTTGGAGGTGAACGCGGGGGAGGTGCACGCCATTATGGGCCCGAACGGCACCGGAAAAAGCACGTTGGCTTCCGCCATCGCCGGTAAGAGCGGCTACGAAGTGACGCAGGGAAATGTCTGGTTCAAAGGCAAAAACCTGCTGGATTTGTCCATTGAGGACCGCGCCCGCGAAGGCGTCTTCATCGGTTTCCAATACCCGGTGGAGATCCCCGGCGTGAGCATCGCCAACTTCATGCGCACCGCCCTCAACGAGGTGCGCAAATACCGCGGCCTCGACCCGCTCAACGGCGCCCAGTTCCTCAAACTGATGGCCGAGAAGCAGAAAGTGGTCGAACTCACCGACAAGCTCAGCAACCGCTCCGTGAACGAGGGCTTCTCCGGCGGCGAGAAAAAGCGCAACGAAATCTTCCAGATGGCGCTCCTCGACCCCTACCTCGCCATCCTCGACGAGACCGACTCCGGCCTCGACATCGACGCGCTCCGCGTGGTCGCCAACGGCATCAACCACCTCCGCGGTGAGGACAAGGCCATCGTCGTCATCACCCACTACCAGAGACTGTTGGACTACATCGTCCCCGATGTGGTGCATGTGCTTTTCGATGGCAAAATCGTGAAATCGGGTCCGAAAGAGCTGGCTCTCGAATTGGAAGAGCGCGGTTACGACTGGATCAAGGAAGAATATGAACAGGGCAAGTTATGAGAGCGTTCACACAATTCATCCAGGAACTTTTCAACGAAAACCAGGTACAATATCCTGACGGCGGACAGGAGGCTATCCGCGACCTCCGTCGGAAAGCGATGGACCTTTTCTTGCAGAAAGAGCTGCCCGACAAGCGTTTGCAAGGCTGGCAACAGTCGGTGCTGAACAAAAAGGTGAAAACCGACTACATCCAAAAGCTGCAACCCGACCCGTATCGCCCGTTGGCGGAGTATTTCCAGTGCCGCGTGCAGGATTTGCACCCCACGGTACTGCCTGTCAGCAATGGTTGGTATATTCTTGAGAAGCAAGAAGTTACTGTTGACGAACAAGGCGTGATCACAGGCAGTCTGTTCGCAGCCATCCGTCAATATCCCGACTTGGTGCTGCCGCTGTTGGCACATGCCAATTTGGAGAAAGAAAACGGTTTGGTGGCCCTCAACGAAGCCCTCTTCAATGACGGTGTTTTCATCTATATTCCTGACAATGTGAAGGTTGAAAAGCCTATGCAGATTGTCTCGTTGATGAACACCGCTGATCCGTTGTTAGTCAACAACCGTCACCTCATTGTGATGGGAAAGAACACAGAACTCTCTGTCATCCAGTGCGATGATTCCATCCAAAAGGAATCTTCCTTCTCGAATATCGTTTCCGAGATTTATTTGGGCGAGAACGCGCATCTGCATTACTACAAAACCGAGAACAAGGATGCCGCTTCCATGCTGCTGAACCACGTGTTCGTGCATCAGCAGAGCTTTTCGACCTTCACCTCCACGGCCATCACGTTCAATGCGGGCTACATCTGCAACACCTTCCACGTCAACCTCAACGAGCCGATGGCGGAAGCGAAGCTGTACGGTTTGTATCTTGTTGACAAAGAACAGGTTTGCGACAACCACATCTTCGTCAACCATGCCGCGCCCGACTGCAAGAGCTACCAGCTCTACAAGGGCATCATGGATGACGAGGCATCGGCGAACTTCCACGGACACATCCTCGTGGCGCAAGATTCGCAGCGCACGGCGGCCTTCCAGACCAACAAGAACCTGCTGCTGACCGACAAGGCACACGTCACCACGAAGCCGTTTTTGGAAATCTACGCCGACGATGTGCAGTGCAGTCACGGCGCGACGGTGGGACAGTTGGACGAGGAGGCGTTGTACTACCTGCGTACCCGCGGCATCGGCGAGGCGGCGGCCAACCGTCTGCTCATGTTCGCCTTCGCCAACGAAATCGTGCAGAACGTGACCATCGAAGCCCTCCGCGACCGTCTCAGCAACATGGTGCAGCACCGTCTGCACGGAGAATTGAACGTTTGCGCGCAATGTATGCTGAACAACAACATTGTGTTCCCGATAACGTTGGAGGAATAACGTTACTGAACCATCCCCGCGCTACCGAGCTCTTGCCCCTCCGGGGCTGTTCAAGGAAATGGTATAATACAGTTCACTCTTCACTAATCACTGATCACTATGAAGATAAAACTGATATGGATCGGCAAACCTGACGGCGACATCTTCGATGAGGCCATCAAGTACTATGCGGGCAGGATTTCCGCCTATTTCCCGTACGAGATGGTGGCGATTCCGTATTTGAAGAACGCCAAGTCGATGCCGGTGGAGGAGCAGAAGAAGCGTGAGGGAGAATTGATTCTCAAGAAGATAGAGTCGGACGAATACGTGGTGTTGTGGGACGAGCGCGGCAAGGAGAAAACCTCTGTCCAATTCGCGGAGTTCATCCAGCAGCGTGCCAACTCGGGGTTGAAGACGCTCACATTTGTCATCGGCGGCGCGTACGGTTTCTCCGACGCCGTCTATGCCCGCCAGAACGCCCAGTTGGCCCTTTCGAAGCTCACATTCCCGCACATCATGGTGCGCCTGATCTTCGCCGAGCAGCTCTACCGGGCGTGCACGATTCTGAAGGGGGAGCCGTATCATCATTAATGGTTATTGGTTATTGAAGCTGGGGTGGTTGAAAAATTGTTTGGCCAATCAATAATGAGCATTATTGGTCGAAGCGGATAAGCATAAATGCGAATCAAAGCCTCTTGTAAAAGCAATTTCATTGTTCTCACCGATAACACCTGCAAGCACAATGTGTCTTTTGGTCCTACTTCCCAAGTATTTGGCAAGGGTTAACCAATAGTCAGAATTATTTTTTGCCATATAAGAAAATAGTCGTATCTTTGCAGCTGAAAAACAGGAGCGTCTTTAATCCGTCTTTTTCGACAATAATCTATAAAAACCAACAATTATGCTTAACAAAAAAGTAGCCGATCTGCTTAACGATCAAATCAACAAGGAGCTTTACAGCGCCTATCTCTATCTTGATATGTCCAACTATTTCGAGCGCCGCGGTCTGAACGGTTTCGCCAACTGGTATATGATCCAGGCCCAGGAGGAGCGCGACCACGCTATGCTGTTCTACCGCTATATGCAGAACAACGACTGCCCCGTGACGCTGGGTGCCGTCGCCAAGCCCGACAAGGTGTTCAAGAAAGATATGGACGTGCTGAAGGCCGGTCTGGAGCACGAGGAGTATGTGACCGCCTCGATCCACACTATCTATGACGCCGCCAACAAGGTCAAGGATTTCCGCACTATGCAGTTCCTCGACTGGTTCGTCAAAGAGCAAGGCGAAGAGGAGACCAACGCCCGCGATATGATTTCGAAGATGGAACTCTTCGGCAGCGACCCCCGCAGCCTCTATATGCTCAACCAGGAGCTCGCCGCCCGTGCCTACAGCGCCCCCAGCCTGGTGCTCGACTAAGACATTGAAAAGCAATGAATAAACAGGGGTGCGCGACATCGTCGTGCACCCCGGTTTTCTATAAAGTTCGTTGTCGTTGTATATTTGCGGCGTTGTTTGCTGAATCTGACTTTCCCTCTGTTCCCCGCCTTGGACGAGCAGGCGCTCCGCATTGTCAATGAGATGCCCCGTTGGAATCCTGCCGCGAAAAACGGTCGTTCTGTGGATTGTCGGTATCGACTGATCCTGTATTACGGTCTTTTTTAGTGCTCAGCGGCGTATCACCCGCGTGTCGTATGAGATATTTTCTCGTGATCCCTGCGATTCGCGAAGATATTGTCCTCGCCATCTCTTCCCGAAATCCTGCGAAATCCGACCTGAAAAATTAACTAATCAAGACGGGATAGTTAAAATTAGTTTTCAATTTATTGATTTTCAAGGATAAAAAAATTTCACAAAACCCTTGACAAGGGCTCGTTTTCGTTGTATATTTGCAGACGGAAATATCATTATTCAATCATTAAAATAAAGTGTTATGACGAACATTATAGAAGTTGAAAACAAGATTATCACCCTCAGAGACCAGCAGGTGATATTGGACTCCGATGTGGCGGAACTGTATGGTGTGCAGACAAAGGAAATTAATCAAGCGGTGAGGAACAATCCCGAGAAATTTCCGCAAGGATACATCTTCCAACTTGAAAACCAAGAATTTAAGGATTTGCGGTCAAAATTTTTGACCACAAAATATCAAAAGACTCGCCAGTTGCCCAAAGCCTTCACCGAAAAGGGTCTTTACATGCTGGCCACGATACTGAAAAGTCCGCAGGCTGTGGAGACTACTATTGCCATTGTGGAGGCGTATGCGAAACTGAAGGAACTGTCAAGAGTTATCATACAAGTTCCGCAGCAAGAGGAGAACTCCGTGGAGCAGAAGACTTTGCTGCAGCGCGGCGGTCAGTTGGTGGAGGATTTGCTGACGGATGTGATGCCGGTCCAGAGCAGCGAGACCTCCTTTGAGTTGAACTTGGCGATGTTCAAGTTCAAGCACACGGTGAAACGGGAGAATGACGATGAAATCCGCGCGTTGAAGGAACGTTTGGAGGAATTGGAACGCAAGCAGGAGGCAAGCCAATAAAACCACCTCGCGATCTGCGGAGATTAATCCCCACAACCTGCAACGAAAAAAATTTTCTCTGCGAGTGTTACCTTTTGCTATTTTTGCGTCATCATCATGTACAAGGCGAAAAAATGGAGAATGCAGCATTTTGGGAAAGGATGTATGCGGCCAACATCGGACGGATGATCGGCGCTTGCCACCGCTATGTCAATGACTTGGCGTTGGCGGAGGATTTGGCGCACGAGGCGTTCCTCAAAGCGATGGAGCGCGCAGACACCTACCGCGCCACCGGCCGCTTCGAGGCCTGGCTGATGCGCATCACCGTGAACCACGCCATCCAGCACCTGCGACAAAGCATGGATACTGTGCCGATTGTGGAGGAGGAGACCCCCGATGTCGCCTCCGAGGAGACATCCATTTGGGAAACGGACTTCACGCGGGAGGAACTGCTCGAAGCGGTGCAACAGCTGCCGGTTCCGCAGCGTACCGTCTTCAACCTTTATGCCATTGACAACCAGTCACATGCCTACATTGCCGACCTGCTGAACATCTCCATCGCCAGCTCCAAGGAGACGCTCTACCGCGCCCGCAAACGGCTGCGGCAGCTGCTCACCCAAATGGCGCACGAGAAAGAAAAACGCAAAAAGGGAGTTTTTGTCATGATACTACTATTCTTATTACAGCATTCCGAGGCCGCCCGCACCGACCGGATGTTCCGCAACAGACTCGCCTCGCTGACCTACGCGCCTGCGAAGCCGCTCACTACCACGCAGATAAGGCAAGCAGCGGCGGAGTCACCGTCCAGTGCGGGCGTCTTTGTGGCGGCGCACCGTGCGGCCTTGACTACCGCCGCCATCGCAGGGGTCGCTGGCGGCGTTTGCGCGTGGCAGATTGCTCGTACTTCGCTGGATAACAGTCCGTTGCAAGAGCCTGTCGCACCCGCTGAATCCTCAGTAAGCCTTCCAGCCGACACAATCGCCGAGAACAGTTTGCAATCTGCGTCCAACTCTACGACGTTGGAAAACGTCGTCCCCTACACCATCGTCGAGAGCAGTTTACAAACAGAGCCCGGATCAACAACCAAGCCTTCCAAAGCGATTGCGCCAGTGAAACAACAAAAGTCGGCAACCAAACCCCAAATCATCGTCGTCACCAAAGAGATTGTAGTGAACGACACGGTGGTGGTCCGTGACACCGCAATAGTGAAAGACACGGTCTATTTAATGCAAAATCCATGAAAAGGAAGATTGTTGTTGCGTTTATCATCTTATTATTCAGCACTATAGGATGCCTCTCCGCACAAAGCACAGACACTATGTACGTGGTGAAACGGCACGTGGTGCGCGACACCGTCTATGTGCGCGACACGGTGCGCGTGCAGGACACCATCATCATCGCCGACTACATCCACAGTGAGGAATTCAAGCAGCTGTTTTACGAGTTGAACGGTGCCGATGCGCAGACCTCGCCAGATTCGTTGGAAAAATTGTGGGCGCAGACCGTTACCTTTTTGGAAAATCGCGTCATACAGTATGAACAGCAAAACGTTTCTACTATGGACAGCATCAAAAAATACGGATTGGCGGGGCTCATGCTTTTAGGCTTGAACTCCCTTGCTCCCGCGCAGACGGAGACAACGAAGCCTGTGGGCGAACCTCACATCAAGACAGAGTCGGTTCTTCGCGATAGCCCTTTCAACGGATTTCACTTCGGTTATACGGCGGAGGCGGAGATTGTACATCCTATAGAGTTGATTGACGTAACTACCGGAAAAAAAAGCTACACTCAGCCCCGAATGGGAGGACGCGTTGGATTGGAATTCTCCTATCACTTTGCGGATTATTTCGGGGTATCCGCTGCTTTGGATTTAGGAATTCAAGGATTATCCATGGTAGGCCTTAAAGATTATTTTGGTGTCTCAATGCCTCTTAAGTTTGAATTCCATTATCCTCTCGCTGACAAATTATGGATAACGGCAAACGTTGGTACTCAGATTCGGATGCCTTGGAGAACTTTTCTCTATGGTTTTGATGCCTCGAGAGGGAGTAATGAATCCAGTGATTATTCAGATGATTTTCAGCAAATAGGTTATCAAAACTATGTTTACAACAGAAACGTTTTTTATGCTGACATAATGACCGATGTTGGTGTGTATTTTCAATTACCCAGTCAGAATTACCTTCGTTTTTTGGTTGGATTGAATGTTGCCACAACAGACTTTGCTCAAGGATATGTTAGCCATCACCAATATGACGGAAAGCAGTACATGTTTCAGCGAAACCACTACCTCTATTTCCAAATCGCCTATCTGCACGGATTCAGCAAGCAGCGGGCCATCAAGCAGGCGCAACCGCACTGGAACGATGACAAGTCATTTTATCGTCACGAGTTTCGGTTAGGGGTGAGCGATCCTTTGGGCTTTACCTATCTGAGGGAATTGTTTGCTTCTCCTATTTTGGGAGAACCGATAGAAGGTGTTTCGCCCACAAAGCAAATATTCACTCCCGTATTCTCCTTGGACTATCATTACCGCGCCTCAAAATGGTTTTGGTTAGGCCTTACGACAGGTTATAATTTTTATAAAGAAAAAGGCAATGTCGGGAATATTGGAATGCCAGAAAATCCCACGTGGCAATATAAAGAGCATCATTTCCTGATAATGCCCTCTCTGCGATTCTCCTACCTCAACCGCCCGCATCTGACCCTTTACTCTGGGCTTGCCGTGGGTTTGTATATCAAACATGGTCGTGAATACCTCGATGATGATTTTCTTATCCGGCCGAGAACCATTGACCATAACAGAGTGTTCTCCGCGTTCCAGCTGACCGCCTTCGGGTTGAAAGCCGGTGCAAAACATTGGTTCGGCAGTTTCGAGGCAGGCTTCGGCATCAAGGGAATTGTCAATTTGGGGGTGGGGTACGAGTTCTGATGATCTCAATTTACAATATTCGAAGCCAGCACGCATCACATCTTCCTAAATATCACAAACTTATCCGATGAAAAAGTTCCTATTGTATCTTCTTGTTGCCGTGACAATCCAATCTTGTGCCATCGTTCATACGCCAGGGTTCAATAGCGGTTATAAACGTCTAACCGCTGAGGAACAGCATAAAATCTGCTTTGTGAGTTCAGTCGATGAAATTCCTGACCACAATGATGGAAGAATCATGGCCATTACCGCCGACCAACTGTCAGTTTTGTTGAAGAAGCATGAAAACACGTTACTTTACCTGTGGTCGCCACATTGTTCGAGCAGCGTTTGCATTCCTTTAAGTACCATCCAGGATGATTGTGACAAAGCAAATCTTCAGCTTTACGTTTTAACCGAGTATTACACTGACGCATTCCTGCAGAATGAACACTTGTCCAATCCCATGTTGAGTATCAACGAGTTCTATTATAAGACAAGTTACTGCAATTCCTATATGAAGCGGTTTCTGTCGGAACTTATCCCGGACAACCAAAAAGAAAGTGTTTCCCACCATCGTTTCCTCTTATTCTCAAAAGGAAGATTTGTGAAATCGTATGAAAAAATGGAAAAAGCCTCTTCGTCCCTATAACAGCTGTATTGATGCTTTAGCCATCGGCGAAAAATTTCCATTCCCCACAAATTTTTTATGCCAGAATACTCCATTCCCCGCAAATCTCGGAGATTCCGAATTCCAAGCCAAAAGCTAATGGTCAACAGCCAATTGCAAAAAAATATACCTTTGCATCCTCCAATTTTAGATTGTAACATTATGGATTGCAAAGAGATACGTCACCAATTACATCGCATGGCCGAGGCTTCCAACGAGGAAGTTCGGACTTCCGCATACATCCGTCAACGACTGGAGCAGCTCCAGCCAAGCAAAATCGTCACGTTTCCGAAAGGAAACCACCTGCTGGCGGAGTTCGATTTCGGGGGCGGCGGGAAGACCGTGCTCCTGCGAGCCGACATGGACGCGGTGCGGGTCAACGAGACACTGAATCTGCCGTACAGGTCTGAAACCGAGGGTGTTTCACACAAGTGCGGGCACGATGGGCACAGCACGATCATGCTGCGCGTGGCGGAGATGTTGCACGAGAAACCGCTGCCGTCGGGAAAGGTGCTCCTTCTCTTCCAAGGGGCCGAAGAGACTGGCGAGGGCGCGAAACAGATTCTTGAAAGCGGAATTCTGCAATCTTACAATATCGATTGCGCTTACGCCTTGCACAACATTCCCGCCGAACCTTCTAACACAATTATCTGCAGGCCAGGCAGTTTCACCTGCTCCGTGGTCAGCTGTGACATCGTGCTGACGGGCAAGACCGCCCATGCCGCCGAACCTTGGAATGCCGTTTCCCCATTTGCGGCTGCACAGCGCATCACCGACTATGTGCTCTCGCTGAACCAGCGGGATGTGCTTCGCGACGATTTCTGTGTGGCCACCCTCATCGAGTTCCGGGTTGGCAGCCAAGCCTACGGTGTAGCCGCCGGCGACGGCGTGCTTCGTTTCACCATCCGCACCCGTGAAGACGCTCATCTCCAGCAGATTATCTCCGAAATCGAAAGTAAAGCCAAAGCCGAATCGGCTTGCGAAAACCTGCAATGCGAAATCCGATGGCTAGAATATTTCGCCGCCTCGAACAACGCGGAAAAGGCGGTCAATGTCATCAAAGAATGTGCTGACAATCTGGATTTTACCTATCAGGAGAAACCGATTCCCTTCTTTTGGGGCGAGGATTTCGGGCTCTTCACGCAGCATTACACTGGGGCGCTGTTCGGACTCGGTTCCGGTACGTCGCAGCCGCCCCTGCATCATCCCGATTTCGACTTTCCAGACGAGATCGTGGAGACGGGCGCGAAAATATTCTACAATTTGGCGAAAGCGATAAACCGCTAAAACAGGTACGGCAATAGCATCTCCACTGCAATGGCCACCAACACGGCGACGATGGCGACCAGCACGAGACCGCGTTTGCACCATGCTAAAATCAAGGCCACCACGGTGGCTACGACAGCGGAAATGGATATGTGCGGTTCCGCACCGGTTGCTGTTGTGGAGTAAAGCACGTCAGGGAACGTCATTGCGGACAAGACACTGAACGGGATATAGTAAATAAAGTCCTGAATCCAAAGGTTTTCCATCTTCTTGCGTACAAACCCGATGGGGATCACACGAATCAGATAGGTGGTCAGGAACATCAGGAACATGCAGATATATACGTAGTTCATGCGGACCTCCTTTCTGCCATGGCCGCTTTACGACGACGTTTCACTTCCTTAATGGAGGCGCAGATAGCAGCGCCTAAGATGGCAGCCGTGATGATGGCCCAGCCACCGCCTCCCACCTTCGACAACTCGTTGAGTCCCGGCACATACTTGAACATGCAGGAGAGGAATGCGGCAACCACCACTGCCAACGCCACTTTGCGGCTCTTTCTGGCGGGTGGGATGATAATGGCGATGAACATGCAGTACAACGCAATGCCCATACAGCCTTGAATCATCGGGGAGAGCAAGCCGGAGGCAACAGCACCGAGCAAAGTGCCTGAAGTCCAACCCAATATGGGAGTGAGCATCAATCCTCCGAAGAATGGGAACGATACTTCATCGGGTTCCATGGCCGAAAGTGCGAACACCTCGTCCGTGATGCAGTAAGCCATGACTGCGCGTTTGTAGAATGGCATGTCGGGAGCCACCTTCTGCGAAAGCGAAAGCGACATCAAAAAATAGCGCAAGTTAATAACGAATGTGGTGATTATCAACTCGATATAGGGAGCACCGCCTTCAATCAGCCGGATGCCGGCAAACTGACCTGCGGATGCCATGTTGGTCAGGGAGATGATGGTCGCCTGCGCGGGCGTGAATCCCATCTTCACGGCAATCAACCCGAATGTAAAGGATACGGGAATGTATCCCAAACAGATGGGAAATCCGCGTTTTATGCCTCTAATAAATTCATTCATAAGTAGTTAAGGTTTTCAAATAACCGCTGCAAATGTACGTTTTTTTTCAGCACGCCCGACAATTTGTAAGTCCATCGCGTTCCAATAACGCATCAATTTTGGGTTCGCGGCCGCGGAAGTTGACAAACATCTCCATAGCATCCACGGAACCGCCCTTGGAAAGAATCGTTTCCAAGTAGCGTTTGGCTGTCTCTTTGTTCATCACACCGGTCTCTTTGAAGAGTGCAAATGCGTCAGCTTCAAGCATTTCCGCCCACTTGTAACCGTAATATCCCGCTGCATATCCGCCGGAGAACAGGTGTCCGAAGGTGGGGCTCATACAAGTTCCAGGTACCACAGGCAGAACCTCCACCGTGTCGAAAACCGAACGTTCAAGCGCACGAATATCATCGACCTTTGCCGCTGGCATGGTATGCCACATCATGTCCAAATAGCCGAATGAGAGCTGTCGCACGCAGAGATAGCCTGCCATGAAGCGGTTGAGGTTTTTCAGCTGCTCGACATACTTTTCGGGAATCAGTTCGCCGGTCTGGTAGTGGCGGGCGAAGGTCTTCAGGAATTCGGGTTCTGTAAGCCAGTTCTCGTTCAGTTGCGACGGCAGTTCCACGAAATCGCGGGGAGAGTGGGTGCCCGACAGCGTGGCATATTTCACCTCCGATAGCATTCCGTTCAGCGCGTGGCCGAACTCGTGCAGGAAGGTGTTGACCTCGTCCACCGTGAGCAACGATGGCTGTTCGGGCGTTGGCGGGGTGAAGTTCATCACCAGGCTCACCCATGGGCGCACGTCATTGCCGTCAGCGTCATAGTGTTGGTCACGGAACTCGGTCATCCACGCGCCGCTCCGTTTGGTGCTGCGCGGGTGGAAGTCCAGATAGAGCACCGACATGAACTTGTCGCCTCGAAAGACCTCATAGACCAGCACTTCAGGGTGATATTTCTGAATGTCGTCGGAAGGGACGAACCGCAAGTCGTACAGCGTGGAAGCCAAGCCAAAGACACCGTCAATTACTTGATTCAATGGAAAATAGACCTTTAGTTTCTCCATGTCCAAGCTGAACTTTTCCTGACGCAGTTTTTCCATGTAGTAGCTGAGGTCCCAGCGTTGAAACTCGCCTTCAAAGCCTTGATTCTTAGCAAATTGCTTGAGCTCCGTTATTTCCCGTTTGGCGGCGGGCAGTGCAGCAGCCTTCAACTCGTCGAGCAGTTGATAGACATGCGGCAGGTCTTTGGCCATGCGGTTGCGCAGGGCGTAATTGGCGTAATGTTCGTAGCCCAGCAAATGAGCAATCTCTTCCCGGCATTTCAGTATCTCTTTGATATTTTCGCAGTTGTCGAATTCATCATGGTAGGCTTTCTTGCTGGAGTGCATATAGACCTCTTCCCGAAGGGATTGGTCGTCAGCGTAGGTCAACACCGCATTCACATCGGGAGCAGAAAGCCCGAAGACATAGCCGTCCAACCCTTTTTCGGCGGCCTTTTGGGCGGCAATGGCGAGAGCGCTTTCCGGCAGGCCCGCTATGCGCGGGGAATCTTTTTCAAGGTGCACATACCAGGCGTTCGTGGCCTTCAGCGCGCGCTGTCCGAAATCGAGCTGGCGGTTTGCCAGATTCATGGTTAGCTCGCGATAGCGTTGTTTATCCTGTTCCGGCAAGTTGGCGCCGCCCGAAACAAAAGCATCGTAAGTTTTCTTCAGCAGGATTTGTTCGGCACCTTGCAGTGCGTGGTCGATTTGTTGTTGCTCATAGACGGCCTTCACGCGGGCGAAGAGTCCGGGGTGCTGATAGACCTCGTTCTCATATTCCACCAACAGCGGCTGCACCTTCTCTGCCGTGGCCTGCATCTCGTCATCGCCGTTGCATTCGAGGATGTTGAAGAAGATGTCGGCGACGGTGCTCAGCTGTTCGCCCGACCGGTCGAGTGCCACAATGGTGTTTTCAAAATCAGGTGTATCTTTATGATTGACAATGTTTTCTATATCCTTTTTCGCAGCGGCAATAGCCTGCTCAAATGCCGGCAAATAATGCTCGGTTTTAATATCATTGAACGGCGGGGTTTCCCGCGGGGTGGTCCATTTTTCTACAAAGGGGTTCATAGGTTTAAGATTTAGGTTTTATGGGATTAGAAGTTCAGGAGGTAAGAGTCAAAAAAAAGAGACGGACAACAGACCGCCTCTTCCATATATAATATAAGAGCTTTTATTTAATTCCCAGTTCGGTGCGCACGGCGTTAGTCAAATCATCCGCATCAGAACGGAAGGCGCACATCGTGATATCAAAGATGTAAGAATATTTATTGGTTTCAGCCACTTTTTTGATGGCCGCCATCAATTTGTCTTGGAACGGTTGAATCAATTCGACCTGCTTTCTCTGTATATCCATTTCGCTGGAGCTTACAAAATCTTGCAGACGTTTGTAGAGTTTCATCAGCTCATCCTCTTTCACCTTAAGAATGGCAGAAGAGGTGGAGCTATTGGCTAAATTGGCGTATTCAGATTGTTTGAGCTTAAATTCATCAGCCATTTGTTTGCCAACAGCTTCCAATTCCTGCTGATATTCGACCAAGGCCTGCTGGGCAGTGTCAATGCCGGGCATCTCTTTCATAATGGCACCATAGTCCACATGTCCGAATTTCGCCTTTTGCGCGAAACCCGTAGCGGCACAAAGTAGTGCGACAGCAATTATCATTAAAAACTTTTTCATCGTTTCCATTATTTAATGCCCAATTCTTTCTTCACTAAAGGGGTGATGTCATCGGAACTTCCATAATACAACAGCGTTTTTGTGTCGAAAATGTAGGAATATCCGTTGGCTTTGGCCACTTTGTTAATGGCTTCCTGAATGGCATCCTGGAAAGGTTTCGCCAGTTCGTATTGTTTTTCTTCTAAATCCTCCTGAGCGCTGGCTTGGAACTCTTGAATACGATTTCCGAGATCCATCAGTTCTTTTTCACGCACTTGACGCACAGCAGATGACATAGTACCCACTTCGCGATCGAATTTGTCTTTCTTGGTCTGATATTCAGCCATCATATTCTCATACAGGGATTGTAAATCCTGTTGGAAAGCTTGCAATTTGATTTGCAGGGAGTCGATGCCAGGCATCACCTCCAGAATCTCACTTGAGTTGACATGTCCGTATTTTTGCGCATGCGCCGCTTGGACGGAGAACAATCCGGCAATGGCCAGAATCATTAAAATCTTTTTCATTGAATCTCTTTCTTTATGTTCGTACTTTACTATTAATCATCTAAATTATTGCTTGCGGAGATGCCCATTTTTTGGAGCACTTGTGCGTTGATGTCCCATTTCGGATCTGCGTAAATGATGGTCAGGTCGCCTGCGGTGTCAAAGACAAACGCATAGCCTCTTTCCTTTGCGTAGTCGTTCACGGCGTTAATCACGCGGTCTTGGATAGGTTTCACCAGCTCTTCGCGTTTCTTGAATAGGTCACCGTTTTGACCGAAACGTTTCTTTTGCAGTTCTTTAGCAGCTTTTTCCTGAGCGATAATGGCTTCCTCACGGCTCTTTTTGATTTGTTCAGGAAGAGTGATGGCTTCCACCTGATAGCGTTTGTACATGGAGTCGATGGTGGAGAACTTCGCTTCGATTTCCTTCTGCCACTGCACGGCAACGCGGTCTAACTCGGCTTGAGCTTCCTTATATTCAGGAATTTGTGAAAGAATATATTCGGAATTGATGTACGCATATTTCTGTGCGAATCCGAAAAACATGATTAGCATGAATAAGCCTGTGAATAAGAATTGTTTTTTCATCTTGATTATATTTAAGAATGACATTGGTTTGACTTGTTTTTTTGGAGAAGTTTAATCAATGGACTGATTAATGGAGATATGGAAGTGGCTTCCCCAAGCGCTGGAGTTAAGTCCGGGCACAGGGTCAAAGCCGTAACCCCAGTCGAATCCGAGCAGACCGAACATCGGAAGATAGACGCGAACACCCAAACCTAACGACTTGTACATGTCGAACGGATTGTATCGGTGCTTGTCAATCCATCCCTTACCGGCCTCGGCAAATGCCAGTACATAGACGGTGGCTGAAGGGTTCAGGGTAATCGGGTAGCGCAATTCTGCCGTGAACTTGTGATATATGGATGCACCAATACTCCTGCCGTTAAAATGAGGAGACAAAGACTCGTCGTCATAACCGCGCATGCCGATGACCTCACGACCGTCATACGACCAGTTGGACATACCATCGCCGCCAAGATAGAACCGACCGAAAGGTGAGATGCCGATTTCTTGGTTGTAACAACCCATGAATCCCATTTTTAAGCGCACATTCAACACCAAATTGTCCACGATACGTGTGAACCAAGATACATTAAACTTCCATTTGTGGAACTCCAGGAATTTGTACTTCTCTTGATCGGTGGCATTGGTGTAGTCTTTGTTTGAGAAGAGCGAGTAGGGGGGGGTGAGCTGCATTGTGAATGAGATGTCGGAACCCTCACGCGGGTAAATGGGTGCATTGACAGAGTTTCTGGACAGGGTGAAAATGTAGCTGAAACTATGGGAATAACCGTTGGCAAAGATGAAGCCGCTCCAGTTTTTCACCTTGTAGAATTCGTATGAGAGGGTGTGGGACATGCGGAAGTAGTCATCGGGCCATTTGAGCTTGTTGGCCAAAGAGACGGACGCACCGGCGATACTGGTGAAGGCATACAGACTGTCTTTGCGAGCGTATGTGTTGTTTTGTCTCTGATAATAAACACCTATGGTCAAAGCATTGGGTTTTTTGCCACCGAGCCATGGTTCCGTAAAGGAGAAACTGTAGTATTGATAGTATTTTGTACTGACAGAGGCGTTGAGAGCGATGCGTTGACCGTCACCGCCAGGAATGGGATTCCAAGCTTCCTTTTTGAAGAGCTTTTTCGTAGAGAAATTGTTGAAAGCGATACCTGCGGTGAGCATAAAACCAGTGGCACCGTAACCTGCAGAGAGTGACAATTGGTCGGAGGAGGTCTCTTCCACCACGTAAGTGATGTCAACCGTACCGTCGGCTTCGTTCGGGTGAGGCTGCACATCCATTTTCTCTTGATTGAAGTATCCCATTGACATCAGCACCTGTTGCGAACGGATGATGTCGGCACGGTTGAACAATTGGCCGGGGATGGTGGTCAACTCACGTAAAATCACATTGTCGTTGGTTTTGGTATTGCCTACTACGTTGACATTGTTGATGATGGCCTTTTTGCCTTCGCGAATACGGATTTCGATGTCAATGGAGTCACCATAAATACCCGTTTCAACTGGATTGGCACTGAAGAACAAGAAACCATTATTCATGTAGAGCGATGCGATATCTTCGCCGTCTTCTTTCATGGTCAGGTTTTTGGTGAGAACAGTTTGGTTGTAAACATCGCCCTTGTTGATTCCTAACAGTTGGTTGAGCAGCGTTGTCGGATAGACAGTATTGCCCACAAAGGTGATGTTGCGGAAGTAGTATCTCGGGCCTTCATTGACATCAATGTCAATATACATGTTGTTGTTTTTCACATAGAAAGTGTCGTGTGTGATGACAGCATCGCGGTAGCCGAGTTCGTTGTATCGGTTGATGAGGTTCACTTTGTCTTTCTCGTAATTTTCCTTGATGAATTTGGAAGGCTTGAAGATTCTAAGCTTGACACGATCCGCAAAATAGTTGTCCAAATGATCCTTGATATCCTTGGATTGGTAATATCCTTTATGCTTGAAAAGATAAGCAATTGCTGTATCTGCCTTGTAAAAAGGCATGAAGCGCAGCTTTTCCTTGGTCTCCTTCATGGAACGAAGCAGCACAGCATCGGTGACCCCTTTGTTGCCATTGATGGTGATTTTGTCAATTTTGACCTTTTTGGACTTACGAATGTCGAACAGCAAATTGATGGCATTTTTGATTTTCTCGTCAGGAATCTCTTGGACGGTCACGTCGCAGCTATAGAAACCCTTGTCAATGAAATAGTTGCGGATAATATTCTGACAAGTGATTTTCATGTTGTCATTAACAATGTTGCCTTGCGAGATGCCTAACTTTTCGCGAAGGTCATTTTCCTCGCTCTTGGTCGTTCCTTTGAAGCCGAAAGCGATCAAACGGGCGCGGTCTTCGAGTCTGACATCAAGGAAGATAAGGTCGCCTTGCACGCGTGTAGCAGTGATTTCCACATCTTCATAGAGGCCAGTGTTCCAAAGATTTTTGATGGATTTGGAGATTTTTTCACCAGGAATATCAATAATGTCGCCCACATGGAACATCAGCAGGCGTTGATCCAGAGGAGCTGTACCGGAGGAGGTGATGCCGCCGACTTCGTAAGTTTTTGGAGAAGAATAGTCGATTTTGACGGGGCCTTCGGGGGTGTCGCCGCCCACAATAATTTGGGCGCGAATCGCCACTGCACAAAGGCAAATCGCCAATATCAAAACCATATTTCTTGTCAACTGCATACCTTCAAAAAAAGTCGGCAAAGATAGTGAAATTTTTAATGTGCTCGGACTTGTTCGCCTGTTTTTCCGAAACGGCGTTCGCGTGAGACAAACTGATCCACTATTTCGCGCAGGTGCTCTTTTCTGAAATCAGGCCACATAATGGGGGAGAAGAAGAGCTCAGCGTAGGCGATTTCCCACAGCAGGAAATTGCTGATGCGTAGGTCTCCGCCCGTACGGATGAGCAGGTCAACATCCGGTATTTCTGGATGGTAGAGGTGCTGTTGTAGGGTGCTTTCGTCTATGTTGTCAGGGTTAATTTGGCCGTTTGCAGCTTTGTGGGCAATCTGTTTGGTGGCATCCACCAATTCTGATCTTCCGCTGTAGCTCAGGGCCAAAATCAGGGTTGTGTTTTTGTTGTTGGCGGTGATTTCCTCGGCATCACGCATCGATTTCTGGCACTCTTCCGGTAGGGTGTCCATACGCCCGGTGGTCAGCAGTCTTACACCGTTTTTCATGAAAGTATCGACCTCTTTGGCAATTACACGGGTCAACAGTCGCATCAGCATATCGATCTCCTCTTTAGGGCGGTTCCAGTTCTCCGTCGAGAAGGTGTAGAGGGTCAAGTAGGGAATGCCCATTTCAGTGGCTCCCTCGGTGACGCTTCTGACGGCCTCCACCCCTTGTTCATGTCCGAAAGAACGTTCATGTCCACGCTGTTGCGCCCAGCGGCCGTTACCGTCCATTATAATAGCTATATGGTTGATTTTGTGATTGTTATACATAATTAGTTTCTTTTTTTACGTGGTTTTTTCAGGTCGCAAGTTCTATCGGTATTGCCGAATTTGACGGTCACGGTAGCTCCAGCAAAGGAATAGAAGTCGAGGGTGGTGGAATTGCCACGTTGCTCGCCTGCCTGATGCAAGGGCAGAGGGTTGCCATCTACAATCACTTCCGGTGTTCTGTCGGCCATGTCAGCGATGATGTCACCGCGTTGTTCGCGCAGTAAGTCATTGTCATAATAGCGTCCGCTGACATCGTCAAGGTAGTCGGTGAAGGTGCAGCGAAAGCCCCATTCAGCGCCGATGCAGACATAACGTCCGATGTTCACACGCAGGCCGATGCCGAAGGGAATGGCGAAACTGGTGAGGGAGTACTTTTCAGGCATCCCTTCCAGACCCTGTCCTTCGGTACCGAGGCTTTGCAGTTCATACACCGTTCCGTCCTTGTAGGCGGCCATCGGATTAAAGGAGAAAAGGGAAAGTCCAGCGAAGATGTAGGGAGAGAAGTGGTTCTGTCCCACTGTGTTATAGAGCTTGAGGAAGTTGAGTTCCGCCACAACAGAAAATTCGGTGATAGGGGAGTAGAAGCTTAGGTTGCGATTATAACCGCCGTTGGTCTGCATGTCGCTGCCAGAAACTGTTCCGAACAAGAAGTCGGCTTTTATCGCCCATCGTGGCGACAGGTTGTAGCGGTAAACGAGGCCTCCGGCGAGGTGCGGTTGTGCGAAAAGTTTGGACGGATTCAGGTCGCCCATGTAAAAAGTGGTACCCACACAAGCGCCAATTTCGGAATTTTGAGCGCGCAAGGGCTGCATTTGTAGTCCTATTGCCCCAAGGCAAAACACCCATATAATCAGGAATATCTTTCTCATTTCTATATCATATAATAAGGCTGCAAAAATAAAAAAAATGCTAAAACGATTAATCCAATTAAAAATTGTGTATTTTTGCCGCCCAAAATTTTATAAATAAAGTTATTACACTTAAAAAGAAAGGATTTGATCATCGCTCAAAACAACCGGCCCAACAAGTCTTTCGGACCAAAAAGCAAGAAAGACGCCCAGCACAGAATCAATGAATACATCACGGCGCAAGTCGTGCGTGTGGTGGGAGATAACATAGAACCTCAAATAGTATCACTGCGTGAAGCATTGGCAATTGCTGACGAACACGGGGTGGATTTGGTGGAAATTTCACCGCAGGCCAATCCGCCTGTGTGCAAGGTGATGGACTACCAAAAATACTTGTACGAACAGAAGAAGAAACTGAAAGAGATCAAAGCGAACAGCGCGAAGACGGAGATCAAGGAGATTCGCCTCAGTCCACAAATCAGTGAACACGACGTGGAGTTCAAATGCAACCATGCTATCCGTTTTCTGCAAGACGGTTATAAGGTGAAGATTATCATGACCTTCCGCGGTCGTAGCATCATCTACAAAGACAATGGGGAGCTCGAGTTACTCAAATTCGCTGAACGTCTTCAAGACTATGGCAAAGTCGATCAAATGCCCGTTCTCACAGGCAGAAACATGACCATCCTCATGGTCCCGAAATCCAAAAAGTAATATATAACAAATACTTATATATAACCCTTAAAAAATAATATAGAAATGCCGAAAATTAAAACTAAATCCGCTGCCAAGAAAAGATTCACTCTGACCGGCACCGGTAAAATCAAGAGACATCACGCTTACCATAGCCACATTCTCACCAAAAAGACCAAAAAGAGAAAACGCAATCTGGCTTACAGCGCTATTGTCGAACAAAATTTGGAACGCACCGTCAAGCAAATGCTGGGACAGTGCTAGTTTAATTCATTAACAAAAAACAATGTTTACGCGCAGTTCCCGAAGTGCTTCAAGCCACTGACGTAAACGGAAAGGAAAAAGATTATGTCAAGATCAGTCAATCATGTTGCTTCAAGAGCAAGAAGAAAAAAGATTTTAAAACGTACCCGCGGTTACTTCGGAAAACGTAAAAACGTCTGGACCGTGGCGGTCAACTCGTGGGAAAAAGGCCAGCAATACGCCTACCGCGACAGAAAAGCGAAAAAAAGAAATTTCAGAAGCCTGTGGATCACCCGTATCAACGCCGGTGCCCGTGAATATGGAATGTCTTATTCTGTCCTGATGGGTAGTTTAGCAAAGAAGAACGTTGCGCTTAACCGCAAAGCTCTCGCCGACCTCGCGATGAATAATCCTGAGGCATTCAAGGCTATCGTCGATTTAGTAAAATAAATCCCAATCGCCAATTTTTTTAGTCAATAGTATTTGTTGTATATACGCAGAGAGGAGAGCGAAACGCCCTCCTCTCTTTTTGGTTTACAGGTTTACAGGTTTAGGGTTGTTGCCATTGTATAGTGTTATTTCACCACCACCTTCCGATGGTATTCCCGTCCGTTCTCGTCCATCACGCGCAACAGATACACTCCTACAGGCACGGATTTCAGGGACAAGGTTGCGGTGGTGCCCTGTAGGGGCGAATGATTATTCGCCCCTACGGCCCGCCCCTGCAGGTCGTACAACCCTACGGATTGGATGCCCGCGCCAGACAATTCCACGTAGAGAACATCGTCGGTGGGGTTGGGATAGACGTTCAGGTGGGATTTCCCGTCCTGTTGCGCTGCCTTTGCGCTACGAGTTTCCGCGTCGCCCTGGTTGCCCTGGTTGTCCTGGTTGTCCTGGTTGTTCTGGTTGTCGTCCACCAACAAATCGTCATCGTAACAAAGCCCGAAGAAGAAACACAGCACACCTTTCGCCATCACCGACGCACGGCCGGTGTTCCGATCCGCAATCGTCTGCAGCTGCGCGATCTGCGCGTCCGTAAGCGCGTACCAGTTGATTGTCGGCGAATACTGCAAATTATGGTTGTCCTGGTTGTCTGCGTTGTCGTTCAAATTACCGTTCCGCAGAGCCAGTTTCATAGCGTGGAACTCCGCATAATTGGCCAGTTCCGCATCGTCCGTCTCCGCCACAAACGGTTCCGCATAGCCTTCCATGAACCGTGTCTCGGTCAGCGAGTACGGATCTGCAATGGGTTGCGCGGCGGTGTGCCACTGCTCCAACGTGTTGAGATCCAGCACGCTGTCGGCCATCAGGGCGCGCACAGCGGTGTAATAGGTTTCCGACAGGGATTGGTGCATGGCCTGCAGAGGTGTATCGAATACACCCACATCATCGCCATTCGCCCCGTCAGTGTCCGCGTCGCCCGCCGCCGTGGCGTAGGCATCCATCTGCGAGGTGAAGCCCGACAGTGATTTTGAAAAACCGCCGTTATTACATAGCGTCTGGTCGCAATCATTTGCAGAAGCCAAATTGGTCGTATTTATATTATACGGACTATACGGCACATGCAAATTATCTCCATTGCTGTATGCGTAATAAACACTCTGATTTCCAGCATTGTAAAAGCTGCTGGTAATGGTATTCCTGAACAAATTGTCCGCTCCGACACTGTTTCCCTGATATTGCCATACGGACGCCCCAGAAGCGATATAAATATCGTGGTTATTTCTGGAGAAAGAACCGCAGGTCATCACCAGCCCGCTGTGAGAGGAACTGTTGCTTCCCATGACATAAATGCCATTCGAAAGATTGGAGAACGTGTTGCGGTACAGCTCGTTTGCACCTCCGCCAGAGTTGCCGACCACAATTCCATCAACCCTGTCCCTATCATAGATTGTAGGTGTGGATTGTTTGTGGAAGTTGTTCTCCTCCACCCAATATCCTGTGCTGTTGTCTAAGAGTAAGCCGCACCGATTGCCCGAAGGCGACGGCGCTGTCTGAAGATCAAAATCACAGCGTGTCACGTTGGCAAACTGGTTTCCGTTGATCCTTACCCCTTTCAAGTTGTTGCGGAACCGCACCTGGTTCACGGTCACCGGATACTGGTCTCCCGTGGTGTTCACCTCCACGGCGGTAGTGAAGCCCGAGAAAGAACAATAGGTTGCGTGGTTTTCGGGGCAAACACATTCCGTTGTCGCCATGTCACAGTAAGTGTCCAATATCAATCCCGCATCCTCGGTGTAGATGCCCCGTCTGCCGAGAATTGGGGCACTGGTACTGTCGAAGAAACCGCATCCTTTGAACGTCAGCCCTTTCACACCCCACAGTCTCACATGCTCGGTGAAAGCGGTGTCATTGGCCGCGAAAAGGTTCTGGTCGTTCAAGGTGAAGGTGCACTGCTTGAAAGAGGCGATGTAATTGGATATCTGGCCTGGCAGTGAAGAATAGTCGTATGGATTAATTTCCAAGGCACGGCGATTGTTGCGGAAAGTCGAGGATATCGCATGAATGATACCTCCTGTGGTGAGATGCCCATTGTCGGAGGAGAGACCGTTCCGCACCGCGGTGTACGCGTTTTCGATGACGCTGCCGTTCTCGATGTATAGCAACCCCTGATTTTGTCGGATTTGAGGCTTTGTGCGGTCACCCATAACCTCGACACCCTGCCACATCCTGTTGGGACAGGCGGAGGTCAGCTTTGTGTGGTCGAACGACACGGAGCCGCCGGGACGGATGATAATCCGGCAGTCGGGCGTGCAGAGGACGGTCTTGTCCTGCCAGGTCAATCCCGACAGACTGTCGATGACGATCTCTCGGCTTAAAACAAACGTGTCGGGGAAGGTGACGCTGTTGTTGAGCAACATGTTGTCATAGACGGTCTTGTCCGAGATGACGGGAATGTCCAATGCACTGACAACCGTATCCCCGTCGTGGATAATGTGACATTGGAGTACTCCGTCACCACTATTGACACGCTTCACCCAAACGCTGTCTGTGGTTTGCCCTGCAACCACCTGCAAGTTGTCGGAGCAGGTCCAGAAGAAAGAGACGCTGTCGATGTTGGCGTTATGCGGAGCACGGACGGTGTAGGCGTGTCGGTTCGTGTCGCACAGAGGAAGCACAGTGTCCCCATAAATCTTGTGGTAGGCGGCTTTCAGCACGGCGCGATGGGCGTCGAGAAGCCCGTAACCGATAAACATATCCCAACTCCCGTTTTGTGCTATCGAGTCAAAAACATAATAAGGGAGCTTTTGTGCAGTTTGTTCAATAATATCGCGCACATTTTTGCCTGTCAATTCAGGGTTGATAGAGAACATTAATCCCGCAACACCTGAGACATGTGGTGCGGCCATGGAGGTACCACTATGTATAAGATAACCATACTCATTGTGGGTTGATATGTTCAAATGTGTAGATAAGATGTCCGCCCCCGGTGCCACAACATCCAATCCTTTATAATAGTTTGCACAATCTTGTAAATAATAATTTTGTGTTATAGAACTTACAACAAGTATTTCCGGCCTATAGCTTGCGGGATAATTGACAGAATCGTTACTGTTATTTCCAGCCGAAAAGACGACAACACATCCGCTATCTATAGCATTGTCAATAGCTTCTTCTATCATAATACTATGAAGTTGGGAGATGGTTCCACCTGCATCGCCCCAAGAATTATTGATAACTTTTGCCCCATGAAAGACTGCTAAATTAATTGCGGTAGCCAATTTTGAAGAAATGCTATCATCATTTTTGCGTAGTAAAGAACTAATGTCTATCATACTCGTGTTTGGGGCAACTCCAGCTATTGAATCCTTGTCATGATTAGCAAATATTATGCCTCCAACATGAAGGCCATGAAAAAAACAAATGAGAGGGTCTGGATTATTATCCCTAC
>CAMJXE010000014.1 GCA_946409645.1 uncultured Bacteroidales bacterium | reverse complement strand
GTTTGTTCAGAATAAACATCGCCGGATTGCCCATCTCATAGATATTGAAGTACTCAAGATAGTCAAGATTACCTTTGTTTCCGCCCACTTGCAGCCACGGATAGTTGTTCTCCTTCACATATTTCTTCCAACGGTCGATGTCGGAATCGTTGCCGACGGCATATACATCAAAGTTACGCTTTCCGAGGGTTTCCAAAGAGTCGTAAACCGCACGCAACCTCTTTGACTCCTTCTTACAGGTCGGACAGTCGGGATCATAGAACCACAGGATGGTGTAAGGTTTTTCCATCTTATAGGACGAGTGCCACTTAGAGATGTCATCCGTCATTGTCGTGTCAGGAATGAGCAGTTCCGGCGCAATTTTGCCTATCAGAATGGGTTCTAAACGTTTGGCGCGCTTCTCATACTTAGACAGCACATCTTCATCCAACCAATAGCACTTCCCTGCAAGCTGATTAGTCTTGGCAATATGGTAGAAAACGGCATCATGTCCGATGATTTTGCTCGTCTCGAACTGATAGGAGAGCCAATCGGTGCAATAATGATACATAAACGTATCTTTCTCAGTCTTTTTCAAGAAAATATCGATATACTTGTTGATGGTATCCGCTTCCTGATGATAGAGCAGTTTAAGGAAATAATCCTTCATCTTAGGGTCAAATGAAGGGATGTAGATAAACCGGTGGTCACTCAAGTCGAAATTATCCCAATAATGCAGGCGGTAATAAGCGGCTTGTTTCTGATAATCAGGCGTTCCGTCCTCTTTTTTTATCTCGGGAACATCTATGTTTTGGTAAGATTTCTGCATTTTGGAGAAGAGATAATCGGGATTTTTAGCGATTAACTCAGAGATAAATGACTGCATCTCGTCATTGATGTTCGTCAATTTGTCTTTGTAATAGTTGGCACTATCGGCATTGCCGGCGGCTTCAAATTCTTTACGTTTTTTCGACCAATCGTTGGCGTCTTTCGAAGCCGAAGCGGTTTTCTGCTGGAAACGCAGCATCTCTGCATTCTCCGGGGAGTTTTTCACGGAAAAATTATCGACATTCATCGTGGTATCCAAGTTATACTCAAAATGCTGGTTGTTATCCAGTATAAAGTTGAGATACAGCTTCTTATCCATGGACACCAATGAATACAAACCGTCATCGTAACGATCAGAGCCCTTGAATACGAACTTGCCTTTGGAAACAGGTTTCACAGAATCCTTCAAAATGAGCTTCTCGTTATAGTGAATGACCAAATACACCAACGTATCACGCGAATTCTTGATGTTGAAAACCATCTCGTGCCCGTCTGCATCGCGATAATTAGCGGGATTATTCTTGGATTTCTGCAAATTTTTCGGTTGGTTGTTCTGGGAGAATGCCGCATTTGTGAAAAAACCGCACAACACTATCCCGAAAATCATCAAAAAAATAACGTTCTTTCTCATTATATATTCGTTTTATCGTTTAATCATCGTATATACACCGTTTTTCATCGCATCATCGATCGCACAATTTCATCTAACGTCATTTGCCGTGCAATTATTGTATGATCTTTCTCATTATCAATCAACAAAATGACCGGTGTGGTCACAATGTCGAAATACTCTATGTAATCGACGCTGGTTTCGCCCATGGAGGTGCTGAGGTTGATCCAGTCGCTCAGACCGTGCTTTTCGGAAAAGGCCTTCCAGCGGTCGTAGTCGTCGTTGACCTCCACCGCAAACACCTCAAAATCAAGCTCATCGGCATGTTTCTGGTAGAGGTCGTGCAGAACCGGGGTCATCTCCTGACAGTGGTCGCAGTCGGGATCCCAGAACCAGAGAATCGTGTATTTCGTATGTATCTCGTTGGTGGAGTGCTGTTTGCCATCGATGTCGTATGCGGTGAGCTCGGGGATTTGCGCACCGGGGGCGAGCTTGCGGACAACATCCATTTTCCGTTTGGCTACACGCGCACGGTCGCCCAGGCAACAGGGAAGATTGTATTTGTCATAAAGATGCAACAGAATTGGATCGTATGCAGGTTCTCCTGTTGCCCAATAGGCATTGAAAAGATAAGTTGCCAAAAAACCGGACCTACAGCAACCCGCCAATAGACTGTCTATTGTGGAAATCAAATATTCCGTATTATATATCTGATTATCTGTCAAATATTTAGAAATAAACGGATGAATCGAGGACTTAGAATTCCAAATCAAAGGATTTGAAAGGTTCAATTTTGAGATTACATAATCGTAAATGGATTGAGGTATGGTTAACTGCGGATTCTCTTGCAAGACAGACAAATACGCTGACAGTGCATTATCATACAGATAGATTTGTTCCAAAGAATAGCCGGGTGAATCGGAATATGTCTCAATGATCCGCCTGAAAGTGTCCACAGAGGTTGTCGCGCTCGTACGATGAAGAATTTCATCATACATATTCGCATATTTCATCACATAATATCCAGGATCACAATAATTATTCCCGATTTTCTCGAACCCGACACCTGATGCTAACGATGTCAGGGATGGATTCGATACATTTAAGAAAATATCCCGAACTGGAGTCCCACCTTTTTCATAGGTTAAATAATAAACTCCCTTTTCGACGGGATGCTTGCTTTTGAATTTAGCTTTGCCGCCTTTAACAACAGCACTGTCCAGATAAACGGGAGTTCCACATTGATATCCTTCCAGATACAGAACCTTATGATTGGATATAATACCCTTGTCTATTTCTTGGATATTATAATGGATCAGGTCTCGCACGGAGGTCATACACCCGCATGGCTCATCCACCTGGGCGCACACCACCCTCGCCGTCCCTAAGACCAGGGCCAGCAGCATGGTGATTGTCCGGATATGTGTTCGCTTGGTCATCTTATCATCTCTTGATCTCATCATCTCATCGTCTCATCATCTCATCGTCTCATCGTCTCATCATCGTCCCCACACTGCGCTGCGCTTGTGTGGGGTTATTTGCGCTTCGCGCGTCTTGCCTCTCCGAGGCTGCTCAAGGAAGTTTTTTTAATGCTAACTCGCAAGCATCTCCTTGATGTCGGCCATCAGCTTGTTGGCGATGTTCTCGGCGACCTGCGGGGTGAGGGCCTCGGCGTAGATGCGCATGATGGGCTCGGTGTTGGAGCTGCGCACATGCACCCAGCTGTCGTCAAAATCGACACGCACACCATCGACCGTATTCACCTGGTAGTTCGCGTACTTCTCGGCTATCTTGGCCAAGATCGCCTTCAGGTCAACGGAACTGCCGAGTTCGGTTTTCTTCTTCACGATGCAGTAGTCGGGATAGAGGGCGCGAATCTGGCTGCAACTCTTGTTAGACTCAGCCATATAGGTCAGGAAGAGCGCAACACCCACGAGCGCGTCGCGACCGTAGTGCAGCTCGGGATAGATGACGCCTCCGTTGCCTTCGCCACCAATCACGGCGTTGGTCTTCTTCATCATCTCCACCACGTTGACCTCGCCCACAGCGGAAGGGGTGTAAGTCATTCCGTATTTGTTCGTTACATCCTTCAACGCACGAGAGGAGGAAAGATTAGAGACCGTATTTCCAGGCGTGTGCTGCAGCACGTAGTCAGCCACAGCTACTAAAGTGTTCTCCTCGACAAACAACGTACCGTCTTCCTTAACGATAGCCAGTCTATCAACATCGGGATCGACCACGAAGCCGACATCGTAGTTAGAACGGTTCATCGCATTACAAATACCCGCCAAATTCTCGGGAATCGGTTCCGGATTATGCGCGAAAACACCGTTCATTTCACCGTTCAGTACAGTCACATTGTTGACACCCAACTCTTTGAGCAGGTAAGGCAAAGCCAATGCTCCCGTGGAGTTCACTGTATCCAAAATCACCTTGAAGTTAGCCTTCTTGATGGCATTCTTGTTCACCAAAGGCAGATTCAAGATGGCATCCACATGATCCTTAATGGCATTCTCATAATAAGTATAACTTCCCAGCTTATCAATAGTTACATAGTTCAACTCGTCGGATTCCGTCAGCTCCACAATGCGTTTGGCTTCCTCGCCAGAGACGAACTCGCCGGTGCTGTTGAGGAGTTTCAGGGCGTTCCACTGCATCGGGTTGTGACTGGCGGTGATGATGATGCCGCCATCGGCATGTTGCTGGATAACCGCCATTTCCGTTGTCGGGGTCGTGGAGAGGCCGAGGTCAATAACATCAATGCCCATGCTCTGCAAGGTACTGCAAACCAGACGGTTCACGATGTCACCGGAGATACGGGCATCGCGCCCGACCACCATACGCATGCACCCCACTGCGTCGGGGGCTCTCTTTTCAAGCAAGAAAGTGGCAAAAGCAGTTGTAAATTTCACGACATCGACGGGTGTAAGGTTCTCGCCGACAGTTCCTCCGATGGTTCCACGGATTCCGGAAATGGATTTAATCAGTGTCATAAACTCCTATTTTTAACTTAATAAAACTGGCTGCAAAAGTAAGAAAAATCGGCTTACGCAGCCGACTTTCCTAAAAAAATTAACGCATGTCGTTGACCAATACATCCGGATACT
Organism: uncultured Bacteroidales bacterium; assembly: GCA_946409645.1. Classification (GTDB taxonomy): domain Bacteria; phylum Bacteroidota; class Bacteroidia; order Bacteroidales; family WCHB1-69; genus F23-D06. The sequence continues at coordinate 43,016 of CAMJXE010000014.1, read as the reverse complement.
TGCTCTTGTCGAACACGAACAGTTTGTCATCCAGAGGGATATCATTTTTAAACTGCTCGATACTATACGTATATACTGTATTGTCTTTTTCGTAAACAGCGATTTTGGCTATCTTGAGAGAGGTCTTCACGATGTAAACGCGGATGCGGTAGTACGACTGTGTGGTCTTGGGAGTGAGATCGACGATGCTGTACTGCACGTTGTTCTGGAACTCGTCACGGATGAACTTGGCACGGAAATGCGCACTCCAGTCTTTGAGGATGCGCTGAGGGTTCATCAAGTTCTGGTCGTCATCGGGATCATACTCATATACAGCGACTTCATTGGCATCCTTGTCGTAACTCCAAATCGAGCTGCCGTCACAGAAGAACTGCTGTCCGGCGAAGGAAGTTTTGTATTTGTTGCCCTTGAGGCTGAAGTCACCCTGGCTCACACCCAACGTCTTGTCGTCTTTGGTGGTTTTCAATGTGTAGTGGAACTGCATCGTGCTGTATTTCTGATACTGTAAGGAGACTTTCTTCATGAGGTCATTGGCACCGCCATCCACATTCTGGGCGCTTGCCGCGACCGCCATCACTGCCATTATCATCAAAACTGCTATTTTTTTCATATTCATTATTTTGGTCTTTGATTGGTTTTATCGCTGTTCGTTTAATTCATTCATCGCATCATTTATCATCCATTCATCGCATCATCGTATCATCGCATCATCGCATCATCCCATCATCGTCATTCATCGTATCATCGTCCATTCTATCCCAGGGCTGCGGCCTGAGGCCTTACCCTGGGCTACCAAGCTCTTTGCCCCTATCGGGGCTGCTCAAGGAAGTTGTTTATAATAATTGGGGCTTTTACATTCCCTTTTCGGTATTCATAATTCTTAATTCTTAATTCTTAATTCTTAATTATCAACAGCACCGCCGCCAAAATCAGCGCGATGCCCAGGACGAGGCGGGCGGTGAAGAGGCCGTCGAAGACGAGGACGGAGATGCAGACAGCCGTGACGGGTTCGAGGGCGCCCATGATGGCCGTGGGGGTGGAGCCGGCGTTCTGGATGCCGATGTTGAGCATGGTCATCGCGATGATGGTCGGCACGATGGCCACCATGCAGATCCAACCCAGAGCCGACCAGCTCGGAATGGGCATGATGCGGCTGTCGGGGACGCAGAACGAGTAAATACCGATGACGACCGCCGCGAACGCCATGATGTAGAAGGTCATCTTGAACGGCGGCATCGAGATCCGTGATCGGTTCACCACCACGATATAGACAGCGTAGGTAAGCGAAGAAATCAGCACCAAGACGACACCCCAAAGCGACATCATCGCATCACCGTCGCCTTGGTAGAGCAACAATATCCCTATGATACTCAGCACGATAGAGATTATCATCATCATCGATGCCCTTTCCTTGAAAAAAAACGCCATGATGACCGCCACCATCACGGGATAGGCGAAAAGGATGGTGGAGGCGACTCCGGAATCGAGATGCTTGAACGAAGTGTATAACGACAGCGCGGAAGCCGCAAAGAGCACGCCTAACGACAGCAACACCTTGAATTCGAACTTCGTGATTTTGAACGGCACCTTCTGCACCAACAAGATGATTGCCAAGAAGATAACCGCGAACGTAAAACGGTAAAATATCACGCTCGGCGGATTGAACCCCTCCTGATAGAGGAACAATGCCCCCAACGGATTGGTACCGTATGCTATCGCTGCAATAATCCCGGCTATATAACCCTTTATTTTCGATTGTTCTGGCATTATCGTTTCATCATTTTTCATCGCATCATCGTCATTCGCCCCTGGGTCGCGGCCTATCGGCCTTACCCTGGGCTACCGAGCTCTTGTCCCTTCGGGACTGCTCAAAGAAAATGTTTAGAATATTGGGTGATTACGTTACTAATTCTGCATTCTTCATTAAAATCACGGTGCCATATTATAATATTCCTCCAACATGTCATCCTCCATCTGCGCGAGCGTGGCATTGATGTAATGCTTCAGCAAGTACTTGTCACCGTGGGTGTTGCAGATACGGCGGAGGGCTTCGTTGACCTCACGGACGGTGCCCACGCATTCGAACGGCTTGATCTTGGATAGGCCAGAAAGCTCGTCAAAGGTCTGCTCCAAAGTTGCGTCATCAAGCAGGTCGTGACCGAAAATCTCCTGCAACTTCGCGTCGGGGATAAACGGAGAGAGGATGATGTAGGCGAAAAGGCACTTCGGACAATGGCCGCACCATTTGTTCTCCTTGCTGCCGACGTTGCAGCTCTTGAAGACCGGGAAATACTGCGGGTATTGCGCAAACCGCTCGGCAATCTGCAGCTCGTTGAGCGGACGCAGATGGCTGTAGTAGTGGTTGCTGTCGCCCATCCAGTCGTGGACATAGTCGCGGAAGTCGGTCTCGAACTCCAACGATTTGGAGTACTGGTGGTTGATGTAGGTGCCGGGGATGGTCGGCTCGTTCGCGCTCGACTCGTTCGAGAGGGCCACGTCGCGGATGCCGGTGACCGCGCTCAGCAGCACGGAGTAGAAGGCCAACATCGCGGAGAAGGGCGTATGTCCGTTGAGAAAGCCCTGCGCGTTGAGTTCCAGCAGTTTCGGGTCGATTTGGCGGTGCAAGACCAGAATTTGGTCCTCGCGGTCGAAGCCGGCCACGCGGGCGCAGTCGAGGGTCGCGCCGCGCGGGTTGATGATGAAGGGCACCACCTTGCGGGTGCGACGGAGGTCCTCCAACGTCACCACGGAATCCTTGCCCCCTCCGATGGGAACAATCACGGAATCAGTGTCTTGCGCCTTCGGGTAAGGGAGCGAAGAAGAGGCTTTCGTCCCCACCGGAAACACAAAATCCAGGAACTGCAGATGGTCGGTCTCAATGCTGTTTTTGTACATGAACTCACCGAGTCCGTACCAATAGAGCTTGCGCCACCACCATTGCTGGTCCTCCGTGAGCGAATAGGGTTTCACCACGATGGTCGGGCTGCAGGTGCACTTCCAGTAGCTGATCAGCTCGATCATGCCGATATGGAAGACCATGCCTTCCAACTGTTTGAGGTCGAAGCTGTTCCAATCGGGAGTATGTTCCCCGGCGGACAGCACCATCTTCGGGGAGAACTTAATCCCCTCCCCTATTGAAAAATGGAAAACGAGGTGCAAGTCCCCGTTTTCGATGCCATATTGATATCCCTCGTATGTAAATACGGGGTGTTTCTCGCGTAAATCGTCGAATTTTGCGTTCATTACACTTCTACTTATTTCCTTTATTTGAGAATCAGCGGCAAAAGTACGATTTTTTCGTACATGAACGGGATTATGGAATAATCGGAAAACATTTTCTGAACAATGCTGTATCTACAAACAACTTTACATGCTCATCCCCTTCTTTCTCATCAGGAAAAATCGTGTTTGAAGATAACGAATAGATGCACTTGTCATCTGCATCATAATATTTTGCATAAACACTACTTACCCGATAATTTCTATCCAAATGGACCCACAACATCGGATAGGCTTTAAGGATGCTCATCAGGAACAATGGCCTTTTCGTGTAGGTAAGCGTAGTGTTTTTTTCTTTGTTCATCATCTCCCTGTTTGTTTCGCAACAATAATTCGTATCCTGATAGATTTTGTCTATTACGTGAATAATATCCGTTTCATTTCTCATTTTAATATCGGAAACAGCACGCGGGTGTTCACACGTCAAATCATGGCGCCCAAGATCAGTACTAAAAGTGTATGGTTGACCCAGAAACTGGACCACGCTGTCAAGCGGCATTCCAATATAAATCTGCTCTATATCGCAATATTGTATCGAATTTCTGTTCGCACGAATGTTACTGCAAGAATCCATCATAACCAAAAGCGAAAACAACGCCAATGCTATAAATACCTTTTTCATTTTTTCCATTATTTTGTGACCACAAAAATATATCATTCTAACGTGTCATGTTAGTGAATATTATGATTGACCGCGTCATTCTCCTGACCTCAATATCTCATTTCTTGCGAAATCCAATTTCCAAATTTAACTATTCAATCTCGAATAGTTAAACTAAAAGTCACAATCCGTTGGATTTCAAGAAATAAAAATTTTCACAAAACTCTTGACAAAGAATATATTTCGTTGTATATTTGCAGTCTGAACCTTATTAAAACCACTAACAAAATTTTAAAAGTATGGAAATAAAAAGATTCGGTTACTATTGGTTGGACACTTGGGTGCTGGCGAACGTAATACAACTTGCCACACAAGAATTCTGTATGCGGCATCTTAATCGCAAGAATGATCCCTGCGGCCGTCAATACGACCAGATGACGCAGGCAGCGCGCTCCGTGCCTGCCAACATCGCGGAAGGTGGCTCCCGACATTACACATCCCGGGAGACCGAGATGAAACTCACCGACGTGGCGCGCGCAAGCCTCGCCGAGTTGGGCAACGACTATCTGAACTGGCTTCTGTTAGGAGAGAATGTGCCATGGTCAGTGAATTCGGAAGAGCACTTGGCGGTCACGGCAGTCCAGCTCGACCGGCCCACTTACAAAGATGACGTGCAGCATCTGAGCTGCATCCACATTTTGGCGCAGAAACGGAAATTCGACCGATGGCTTCGTTCAGGGGATTCCATCGTGGAGGCAAACTGCCTGCTGGTCCTTTGCCACCGGCTAATCTTGATGCTAAACAAACAGCTGGAGAACTTGCTGACCACGTTCAAGGAGGAAGGTGGCTTCACCGAGGCCCTGACCGCAGAACGGCTCGCCTACCGCACGGAGCAAAGCATCAAAGCTGATGCGCCGAAATGCCCTAAATGCAGCAAGCCCATGATCAAACGCGTCGCCAAAAGGGGTCTTAACGCCGGGAACGAGTTCTGGAGCTGCAGCGGATACCCAGATTGCAACGGGACAAGGAACATGTAAGGTCGGGAGTTGTTTATGTTGACATGTCACCATAAAAAAAACGACCCCACCTTACATCTTTTCCGGCACCTCAATTCCCAACAGTCCCATTCCACTTCGCAACACCAGCGACACCCAACGGGAGAGCTTGAGGCGCAACAAACGTTTTGACGCGTCCTCCTCCTTGAAAATCGGGGTGTCCTGATAGAAGTGGTTGAACTGCTTGGCCAGGTCGTAGCAATAGTTGGCGATGAGCGCGGGACTGAAGTTGTCGCCGGCCGCCAACACTGTCTTCGGATATTGGTACAGCAGGTTGATCAATGTCTTTTCCTCCTCATTCAGAGATAGTTGCGGTAATTTGGCAGACAAATCTATGCCGTTTTCCGCGCCCTTGCGCAACATGGAGCGGATACGGGCGTGTGTGTATTGGATGAACGGTGCGGTATTGCCGTTGAAGTCGATGGATTCCGCCGGGTTGAAAAGCATGTTCTTGGCCGGATCCACCTTGAGGATGAAGTACTTGAGGGCGCCCAAGCCGATCATTTCGTAAAGTTTGTCGGCTTCCTCGGGGGTGAACTGGAACTTGCCCAGTGCCTCGGTGCTCGTCTTGGCCTCCCGGTACATGTCGTCCATGAGGTCATCGGCATCGACCACCGTGCCCTCGCGGGATTTCATCTTGCCTGACGGAAGTTCCACCATACCGTAGGAGAGATGGTAGATGAATTCTCCGAAGGGCTTCTCCAACTTCTTGGACAGCACCAACTTGAGCACGTCGAAGTGGTAGTTTTGCTCGTTGCCGACCACGTAGATCATCTTCTGCGGGTGGAACTCCTCGTAACGCAGCTGCGCGGTGCCCAAATCCTGCGTCATATAGACGGAAGTGCCGTCCTTGCGCAGCAACACTTTCTCGTCCAAGCCCTCTCCGGTTAGATCGACACGCACAGAGCCGTCCTCGTGGCGATAGAAAGCCCCCTTGTCCAAGCCTTCCTGCACCAGGCTCTTGCCGAGCAGATAGGTCTGGGATTCATAATACGTCTTGTCGAAGTGGATGCCCAGCCGATCGTAAGTCTGGTCGAAGCCGGCATAGACCCATCCGTTCATCTTTGTCCACAACTCGCGGACCTCTTGGTCACCCGCCTCCCACTTGCGCAACATCTCGCGGGCTTCCAAAATCAGCGGCGCTTTGTCTTTTGCTTCGTCTTCCGTAAATCCTTGCTCTACAAGCTCTTTCTGTTCTTGCTTGTAGTATTGGTCGAAGACGACATAGTATTTGCCGACGAGGTGGTCACCCTTCATGCCGGAGCTTTCGGGGGTTTCACCGTCGCCGTATTTCTGCCACGCCAACATCGACTTGCAGATGTGGATGCCGCGGTCGTTGACGAGGTTGACCTGCACCACCGGATGACCGCAAGCCTTGAGAATCTGCGACACGGAATGGCCGAGCAGATTGTTGCGGATATGTCCGAGGTGCAACGGTTTGTTGGTGTTCGGCGAGGAGTACTCGATAAGCACAGGGGCTTCTTCACGTGCAGGCCGCAAACCATAACCCTCATTTTCTGACTCTTGCTCCAACAATTGTAACCAGAAGTCCTCTTTAATTTGGAGATTCAGATAACCCTTCACCACGTTGAAGTCTTCGATGACCTCCGTGGTCTCTTTCAGTTTCTGGCCGATTTCAGCGCCGAGTACGTCGGGCGATTTGCGGGCGACTTTCACCCAAGGAAAGACGACCACGGTAAGATCACCTGTAAAACCTTTCCGGGTGGGCTGCACCAAAGCGGGATCGGCTTCGATGTCAATATTGTAGAGTTGTTTTAGTGCGTTTTGTAACGCGAGGGCTATCTGTTTTTCTAATATCATAATGGTTATAGGTTATGGGTTATAGGTTATAGAAGCTGCAGTAAACGTAATTGTTTGATGTTGTCTTTTTTATACACAATGTAGAGACGCGCCATGGCACGTCTCTACAATAACATCTTTTATACGGTTTCTATGCCGCAAAAATAATTCTTAATTCTTAATTTTGAATTCTGAATTACTCGAAGGAAATCAATTCCACGTCGAAAATCAGCGTGGCACCGCCAGGAATCATGCCGCCTGCACCGTTCTCGCCATAAGCGAGGTTGTAGGGGATGAAGAGGCGGTATTTGGAACCGGGAGTCATCAGTTGCAGACCTTCAGTCCAGCCGCGAATCACCTGGTTGAGGCCGAAAGTGATGGGCTCGCCACGGTCAACGGAGGAATCGAACACAGTACCATCAAGGAGTTTACCAGTGTAATGCACTGTCACCTTGCTTGTTGCAGTCGGGTGTTCTCCGTGGCCTTCTTGCAGCACCATGTATTGCAGACCGGAAGGAGTCTCTTTCACTCCAGGATTCATCTTGTTCTCTTCCAAGAACTTAGCACCTTTTTCAATTTCAGCAGCGGCACCGCTCTTCTTCTGTTCCTGGATATCTTGCTGAAGATCGTTGAAAATTTCATGCATCTGCTGATCTGTGAACTTGTTAGCACCAGCGTATGCATCCTTTAACCCCTGCATAAAGGAATCGAAATCCAACTCCTTGATTTCCTGTTTCATGTTCGTGCCAACATTTGCGCCGAGGGCATAACCGAATTTTTGTTCTTTTGTCATTTCTGTCTGTGATTTTGCGGAAAACCCCATGCCTACGAGCATTAAGGTCATTCCAATGGTGATAATTTTCTTCATAATTTTTTATAGTTTTTAATTTTGAACAAATTCAATAGACGCTCCTTCATCATGAAAGTTTACGCCTATTTAACGAGCCGCAAAAATAGCATTTTTTCAGAAATGCAACAATGTTAAAATAACGTTTGACTCATCAACTACTAACCCTATGCCTGAAAGCCCGTAAGCCAACTTGGCACAATATTTGTAAACAAACCATTTTAATATCGAAAAAAATGATTATCGCCATTTTTGTCATACTGACACTGTTGTTATTGCCGGATTTTTACATCTACGGCATGTTTTTGCGTAACATCCCTCTGATGGGGAAACTCCTCTTCTTCGCACCGAGCTTCGTGGCATTGCTGTCCATCTTGAGTGTGAAGTTTTTCGGGATGAACCACACTGTCACCACGATTTTCCTTGTCGTGCTGCTATGTTTCGCCCTGCCGAAGATGCTGTTCGTGGCCTTTTCCCTAATTGCCAAACTGTTGGGGATCTGGAGCCTGACATCCTGCAACGTTGTCACCCTTTGCGGTATTGTTGCCGCCTCCGTCGTGTCCGCGATTGGCCTGTACGGACTGACCATCGGCTGGAAACATCTGGAGATCAAGCATGTAGAGCTCGCTTTCGACAATCTGCCGGAAGAATTCGACGGTTACAAAATCGCGCATCTCAGCGACTTACATGTCGGCACATACGGTCATAGGACCCGCTTTTTGCAAAAAGTAGTGGACTGTGTAAACAAAGAAAATTCTGATTTAGTGGTTTTTACGGGAGACATCGTCAATACAGAACCCGAGGAACTATTGCCATTCAAGGACGAACTGTCGCGATTGAAAGCCAACGACGGGGTCGTTTCCGTTTTAGGCAACCACGACTACTGTCTTTACGGCGACCGGAGCCGCTGGTCGGACGTGCGTGAAGGCGGACTGAAAGTGGCTGAAATCGAGTATTCTATGGGTTGGAAAGTGCTGATGAACGAATCGATGACCGTGGAGCGCGACAGCGCGAAGATCGCCATCATAGGTGTGGAAAACACCGGCAAACCGCCTTTCCCGCAAATCGGCAATCTACAAGCGGCTGCGAAAGGCATAACCCGATATGACACAGCGAAATGCGAGGAAAGCTTATTCACCATCCTACTCTCCCACGACCCGTCGCACTGGCGCATGGAGGTATTGCCCAAGACGGACATCCCCCTCACGCTGTCAGGGCACACGCACGCCGCACAACTCAGAATCGGGAATTGGTCTCCGGCAAAATGGATGTACAAGGAATGGAGCGGTGCTTATCAATCTGACAACCAGCAACTTTACATTTCAGAAGGAGTTGGCGGCACCTTGCCTTTCCGCTTCGGCAGCCGTCCGGAAATCGTCTTCATCACGTTGCGCAAACTCCCTTGATTGATTTCGAACCTCAACTTGTTAGTACGCGTAATCCAACGGGTAAACAGATACAAACCCAACGTAATCAAGAGGGTGATGGCAAAAGTAGCAACTACACCTTTGAAGTCATAATTATCAAAATAGTTTTTATATATCATGCCTATAACCAGCACAATAGCAACCATTGCCAGAACAAAAATAGAGATCACGTCAAGAATAGCCATCATTGCGTACAAAAGCATCCGCTTCCAACTGTAACCCGACAGCTGCCTGAGGGGTATAAGCATGAAAATCAACGCAATAACTCTCAGCTTATGAAGGCAGAAAAAGTCAAGCACGATTGATAATATCGTGTACATATTGGCAGTGTAAATGATGGCAACGAAAAACTCCGAATAGCGTAAATCGGGGATATCAGGGCAGTAGCGAAAAAACATATAGAGAAAACCGGACAATAAAACCAACCATGACAAGGCATACAAAGCAGGGGACCATGAAGAGAAACGTTCTGCGGCCGAGATGACCTTTTCAACAATTTTAACAGACTCACCCACCCATATTTCTTGCACAGGATTTTGATTTTCTGTATTTTCTTGGGCATTTTCGCTAACGGTAACTTCCGTTTCAGCTTTATCACCTGAACGTTGTCCTTTGATATTCAATCCATTAGTAACCAACAGAGAGAGAGTGGCGAGTAAGAAAAACATCTTGAAAGGGGGGAAGTATGCCATCTGCATACCCTTGATGTAGTCGCGGATCATGTAGCCCGGACGGAGAAGCAGATCGCGGATCGTCCGGAACATGCCGCGATTTCCCAGTCCCCATACATCCAGGAAGCTCAGGAAGGCGGTTTTGAAGGAGTAGCGACCGATTTTGGCCGACTGTCCGCATCTTGGGCAGTAATTGCCTTGGTATTCCGTCTCGCAAGTATGGCACACATGGCGTTCCTCCGACATCGGATTGACCTGGTGCGGTTGCAGCTGCCACTGATGGAAGGCAGTCCGTTTCTCTTTGAGATGCAGTTCCTTAAGCTTTTTCACTGCGACGTGCTTTCACAATTTCTTCCTGTACGGCTGCGGGCACACGCATGTATTGGTAAAACTCCATCGAATAGTTGGCACGTCCGCTGGTGACGTTTCGCAGCGCGGTAGCATAGCCGAACATCTCCATCAACGGGATGAAGCCGTCCAGTTTCTGAGACCCTTTGCGGAAACGGCGCATGTTCTCGATGCGGCCACGACGCTTGTTGATGTCGCGGGTGATGTTGCCGATATACTCGTCCGGTGTATTCACCTCCACCTTCATCACGGGTTCCATCAAGACGGGCGCCATCTTGTTATAGGCGTTCTTAAAGCATTGGGCAGCACACAGTTGGAAAGCCATATCGCTGGAATCCACGGGGTGGTAGCCACCATCCACGAGCACGCAACGAACATCCACCACGGGATAGCCCGCCAACGGACTCTTCTCCATGGCGGCACGCAGGCCCTTCTCGATGGAGGGGATGTACTCTCTCGGCACCACTCCGCCCTTGCTGACATCCACGAACTCGAAACCCTTGCCGGGATTCGGCTCGAAACGGATGACCGTGTGCGCGAACTGGCCGTGGCCACCGGTCTGTTTCACGTGTTTGTAGTTGCTTTCGAACTCCTGGGTGATGGTTTCGCGGAAGGAGACGCTCGGCGCGCCGACCTCAATCGGCACTTTGAACTCGTCTTTCAAGCGATCGACAATGATTTCCAAGTGCAGCTCGCCCATGCCGGCGATGATGGTCTCCTCGGTTTCGTCGTCATAATGCGCGTGGAAAGAGGGGTCTTCGTTACTCAGCTTGGCCAACGCCTCGCCCAATTTGTCGCGGTTCTTGGTGTCCGTCGGGGTCACCTTCATCTCAATGACGGCAGGCGGCACATGGATGGACTCCAGCACGATGGGCTGTTTCTCGTCGCACAGCGTGTCGCCGGTGCGCGTGTATTTCATGCCCACCAGTGCGACGATTTCGCCCGCGCCGGCTTCGGAAATCTCCTCGCGCTCCTTGGCCTTGATGCGGAAAATACGGCCCACACGCTCGTTTTTGTCTTTATTGGTATTATAAAGACTCATGCCGCTCGTCAACTTGCCGCTGAAAATGCGGATGAAGGTCTGCTGGCCCACGTACGGGTCGTTGATGAGCTTGAACGCCAACGCGGAGAACTGCTCGTTGTTCGAAGGATTGCGGGTGTAGGTCTTTTCCTCGTCGTAGGGATCGTGGGCAATCACCGCGCCGATATCCGTGGGCGAAGGAAGGAACTCGATGACGGCGTCCAACAGAGGCTGGATGCCCTTGTTCTTGTAAGCGGCACCGCACAACACAGGGGTAATCAACAATTTAAGCGTGGTTTCACGGATAGCCCTGCGGATCTGTTCCTCACTGATCTCACGCTCTTCAAGATAGGCATCGGCAATCTCATCGTCGAAATCGGCCAATTTCTCGATAATGTTTTTATGGGCGGTCTCGGCCGCAGCCGCGAACTCGGCAGGAATCTCATTCTCAAAGACCTCTTTCTCGGAGAAGGTCAGCGCTTTCATCTTGATCAGGTCGATGCAGCCTTGGAACTCACTCTCCTGCCCCATCGGGATTTGGATCGGCACGGCATTGGTCCCCAGGTATTTCTCCATCTGGGCGACCACCTCGGAAAAGTCGGCGCCAGTGCGGTCCATCTTGTTCACAAAGGCGATACGCGGCACCCGGTACTTGTCGGCCTGGTTCCAGACGGTCTCGCTCTGGGGTTCCACACCCCCCACAGCGCAAAACACGGCGACCATACCGTCGATGACACGCAGGGAGCGTTCCACCTCGATGGTGAAATCGACGTGACCGGGAGTGTCTATCAGATTGATTTGATGGTCTTTCCACTCAGCAGTGATGGATGCAGAAGCGATGGTGATACCACGTTCCTGCTCCTGTTTCATGAAGTCCATGGTGGCCTGACCGTCGTGGGTTTCACCGATTTTGCGGTTCACGCCTGTGAAGTAGAGAATACGCTCCGAACAGGTGGTTTTACCTGCGTCAATGTGCGCGGCAATACCAATATTTCTCAGTTTTGATATGCTTTTTGCCATATAACTATTTAATAACCAATATTTTAATAATAACGAAACAAAGCGGCAAAATTACAAAAAAAATCGCTTGTATCGTTATTTATATTACTTTTGCGCCCTGAAAAAATCACGAAAAATATCATTGATGAAGAATCCATTAGCCATTGGCATCGACATAGGCGGCACCAACACAGACATCGGACTGGTGAATCCGGACGGCAAAGTGCTGAAACACAAGATTTTGAAAACTGCCGAATACGATGACCACCATCCTTACATCCTTGACATTGCCGGTTCTATCCGCGCAATGTTGTCGGAAAGTGGTGTTTCCGAGGTTGCAGGCGTCGGCATCGGGGCGCCCAATGCCCATTTCGACACAGGCTGCATCGGGGCGGACACGGCCAACTTGCGGATGAAGAAGGAAATCCCGATATGCGAGATGTTGCAGCGGATACTGAACATACCGGTGACGCTCTCCAACGACGCGGACGCCGCCGCCCTCGGCGAGCACATCTACGGCGGTGCGAAGCTGATGCAGCATTTCGTGACCATCACCCTCGGCACGGGCGTGGGCAGCGGCATCTTCGTCGATGGCCGCCTCATCCACGGACACGGCTGCATGGCCGGGGAACTCGGTCACGCCATCGTCAATCCGCTCAGCGACCGGCTCTGTAGCTGCGGACGCAAGGGCTGCCTGGAGATGTACGCCTCGGCCCGCGGCATCTGCCAGACCTACCGCGAGGAGGCTGCCAATGGCGAATTCCCCGACACGTTCAAAGGTTCCGAGCTCACCTGCAAAGATGTGGGCGAGATGGCCGTCGCGGGCGACCCATTAGCCCTCAAAACCTACGACACCACGGCCTACTGGCTCGCCATCGGCATGGCCAACGCCGCGTCGTTCTGCTCCCCGGAAGCCTTCTTCCTCATGGGTGGCCCCACCCGCGCCGGTGAGGCCCTGCTCGCCCCGTTACGCCACTACTTCGCTGAAAACCTGCTCTACATCTACAAAGACCGCATCTCCATCCAATTATCTGAATTACAGGCCAATGACGCTGCCGTGCTGGGTGCCGCGGCGTTGGTGCATTTGAAATAAATTCCGCTACCAAGCTTTTGCCCCTATCGGGGCAGCTCAAGGAAAATGTCTTTTTTATTAAACCCATAAAACTTGAACCTTGACCTATGATCTTTGAACCTTGAACCAATCATTCACCCTCTAACCTTCTAACCATAACCCATAACCTATAACCATTACAAAAATGCGTACCAAATTCAACATCCCCCACACCTTCACCATCGTTTTCTCCATCATCGCCGTGTGCGCGGTCCTGACCTGGATTGTGCCTGGCGGACAGTTTGATCGTCAGACCGTTACGGTCGATGGGCACGAGCGCAACGTGGTGGTCGCCGACTCGTACCACCGGGTGGATCCCGCGCCGCAGACCTGGCAGGTATTCACCGCCTTCTTCAAGGGCTTCGAGCGCACCTCGGGCATCATCGTCTTCATCCTGATGATCGGCGGGGCTTTCTGGATCATGAACGAGACCGACGCCATCAACCGTGGCATCTGGCTTTTCCTCGACAAAACCCAGCGGATGCAGCATCACACCCTCTTCCGGAAGGTGGGAGTCAACAACCTGCTGATTATCGCCATCATGCTGATGTTCAGTTTGTTCGGATCGGTGTTCGGGATGAGTGAGGAGACCATCGCCTTCATCGTGGTCTTCGTGCCTTTGGCCGTTTCCATGGGCTACGACTCCATCACGGGGGTGCTGATGTGCTATGTGGCCGCGCACGTGGGGTTCGCGGGTGCGATGCTCAACCCCTTCACCATCGGCATCGCACAGGGGTTGTCGGGACTGCCCACCTTCTCGGGCATCGGCTACCGGCTCGTCTGCTGGATTATCCTCACCCTAATCGCCATCGTTTTCACCCTGATATACGCCAACTACATCAAGAAACACCCCGAAAAATCGCTCACGTACGACATTGACAGCTATTGGCGCGAGAAAGCCGCCGTCTCCGAATCCCACCAGGAAATGATGAAATCCAAATGGAACGCATGGGCTGTATATGGCTGTATTTCAGCGATTTTGATTTACTGTGCCGTCACGATGCCCTACACCGATGTCACCGTCGGGCTGGGCAGCCGCCGGATGATGCTCTTCCCGATTTGGGCGGGACTGTTCATCCTCATCGGTTTCTTCGCGACACGGAAATCCGTTCACCATCTGATACTTACGCTACTATTGTTCACGATTCTGATACTCGTGACGGGGGTTCTGGGCTACGATTGGTACGTGATGGAGATTGCCGGACTATTCTTCGCGATGGGCCTCTCCGCCGGTTTCGCTTTCGGGATGAAGTTCGACAAGATATTCCGCAGCTTCTTGGAGGGCTGCAAGGACATCCTCGTGGCCGCGCTGGTCGTCGGTCTGGCCGGCGGCATCATCATCGTCTTGGAAGAGGGTCACATCATCGACACGATTCTCTACGCGGTGGCGCAGGGGATGCAGAATGCCGGCCGAATCGGCAGTACTGCCACCATGTACGTGATGCAGAACCTGCTGAACCTCATCATCCCGTCGGGTTCCGCGAAGGCCGCGCTCACCATCCCGATGATGGCGGAGTGGTCCGATCTGATGAACATTCCGCGTCAGCTCACTGTCCTCGCCTTCCAGTTCGGCGACGGCTTCACCAACATGATCACCCCCACCTCCGGCGTGCTCATCGGCGTGCTCGGCGTCGCCCGCATCCCATACGCCACATGGTTCAAATTCATCTGGAAATTCCTGTTAGCGCTCATCGTGCTGGGTTTCCTGCTGTTGCTCCCGCCGTTGTTCATGCCGTTCGCGGGATTCTGATCAATGTTGAATGTTGAATGCTGAATGAAGAAACGCATTATCTTGCTTTTTCATTTAAGATTCGTCTTGTCCATAACTGTTCACTGTTCAACACTGTTCACTGATCACTAATCACTGATCACAAAAAATATGTAACCTTTTCGTAATTTTGCATCCTATTAACAGAGAGGCAAGGAAGAATGAAAAAAGAAGCATTCTGGGCGGAGCAATATCGGCGGCACATCGGGAAGATGGTGGGCGCGTGCTACCGGTATGTCGCCGACTGGGATCTCGCGGAGGACTTGGCGCAGGACGCGTTCCTCGCCGCGATG
This sequence comes from uncultured Bacteroidales bacterium, assembly GCA_946409645.1. GTDB lineage: Bacteria > Bacteroidota > Bacteroidia > Bacteroidales > WCHB1-69 > F23-D06. Next base: position 27,796 of record CAMJXE010000014.1, on the reverse strand, counting down.
GAGAAAGCCAGCACCTTCCGCGCTTTCGGCAGTTTCGAAGGCTGGCTGAAGAAGATCGCCGTCAACCAGGCGCTGATGTACCTGCGCGACTGTCCGGAGATGGTGGAGTGGGACGAGAACCTGCACGGTCAGGAAGTGGAGGAGATTGCCGACGACCCGGAGCTTTCGCGAACGGAGTTCACGCAGGAGGAACTGTTGGAGGTTGTCGGAAAGCTGCCCGTGAAGCAGCGCACGGTCTTCAACCTCTACGCGCTGGAACACTACTCCCACTCGAAAATCGCCGAAACGCTCGGTATCTCCGTCGCCAACTCCAAAGTGCTGCTCACCCGCGCACGGGCGGAGCTGCAGCAGCGGCTGAAGGCGGTGGCGCGGAAACGATGATACGATGATACGATGATACGATGAGGCGATGATGCGATGAGGCGATGATACGATGAGGCGATGATGCGATGATGCGATGATGCGATGAGACGATGATGACCTTGAATATGTGAGGGCTTGCAAGCCGTTAGGTCTGCAGGGCACCGTAGAAAGGATGAGGAAAAGATTAGTTCGCACGCCGTTAGGTGTGCGGGCAAAAAACAGTGAATATGAGTATTTTTGTCAAATATAGAATATGAAAAACAACATTTTCCTTGAACAGCCTCGAAGAGGCTACACGCGCGAAGCGCAATTAACCCCATACAAGGCCGGAGGCCGCAGTGTGGGGATGATAACGGTCATCCTGCTGGTGCTTTCCGTATTAGCCACGGCCTGCAACAAACCCGAAAAGCAAGCGCTCGCCGGCACGTGGCAGTGGTACTGCACCTCCGGCGGCATCGCGGGAGTCAACTATACACCAGAAAGCGAAGGCTTCGAAGCCGAACTCGTCTTCAAGGGCAACCAATTCACCTTCTACAAGGATGGCAAAAAGGTTACTTCAGGCACGTATCACATTGATTATGATGTAGATGAAGTTATGTACACCAATAAAAGTGACAACGACGAGGCCTTCTACTCATGGTTCAACCTGAACATACCAGAGACGCAATGCAAGAAGATAGCAGAAGCCACCAACGGCAAAGTGGCACCTCCAATGAAAAGTTTCGCCGTCATCAGCTACGATGACCGATATGGAGCGCAAGTACTTTCCATGAGCGACAACTGCTATGACGGATTCAGTTACACTTTCATAAAACGCTAATATTATGAAAACATCATTCCTTAAACAGCCCCGAAGGGATAAGCCTTCAGCAACCCCACACAAACGTAGCGCAGTGGTCGCTATCTTCCTGACAGCTGTCACCCTAACACTGGCATTCCTAACCACCGCCTGCGATCCCGGCTATACCGAAGACGTGGCCATCCGGAACGCTTCATCGCATTACGTCACCATCATCCCTCATGACGCGATGCTCAACGATTCCACATTGGTGTCCTCTAATAAAGTCTATACGTTAGCCCCCAACGAAGAAATTGTTATTGAGCAGCTTGGCGGCATCGGCAGTGCCAGCTTCGAAGAGGGGGTGAACTATTTCAAGGCTTTTTACGGCGATTCGGTGAAGCTGGGCTTCGGAGGGTTCGGTGAAGACGGCCTCTGGCGCGAAAAGACGTATTTTGCCCGGGAGACAACGGGAATCAGCCCCTACCATTTCCAATCTTTGAACTACACCTACGAAGAGAAGCGGAACACCGGGCCTGTCTTTCACGACCTGCCTTATTACGGCAAACTCACGTTCACCATCACGAATGAGCATTACGGGGAGGCGATTACGATGAAACGATGAGACGATGAGACGATGAAACGATGAGACGATGAGACGATGAAACGATGAAACGATGAAACGATGAAACGATGAGACGATGAGACGATGATGACATGGAATATGTGAGGGCTTGTATATCGTTAGGTGTGCGGGCAAAAAACAAGCAACAACAGGAGTAATGCCGAATAACAATGAAATGAAAAACAACCGAACAGATATTGACCACCTTTTCGAGAAAGGTATGTCCGACGTGGCGCTTGAACCGCGGGAAACGCTTTCGGACGAGGATATCGCCGCCGCAGCAGCAGCCTCGAAATCAGGTGCAGGCGTATTCCTGCTCTCCCACACTAAAGAAATTCTGCTGTGTACGATCTCCTTCGCTGCGGTTTGCCTCATTATGATGGCCGTAATGCATTCATCTGCCCCGAAATCCTCTGAGCCGCAAGGGAATGCGAGAGTTACTGAAGCGCAAGTTGATGGCGTTGACAAAGAAAATGACTTAGACTTAGGCAATCATGGGCAAGTTGCACCAACCCCTAAACACTCAAATCCTACGTCTCGCATCCAACTTCCTGCATCGCAAGTTACAAGTCCTACGTCGAACGTCTCAAATCCAACGTCTCGTGTCACACGTCCAAAGTCAAACCTCCAAACTCCTGAGTCTCAAGTCCCATCCCAAATCCCGAATCCCAAGTCTCAAGAACCTGTCATCGTCAAGAAGACCATCGTCCGGCGCGACACCGTGGTCATCAACGAAACGGTCATCATTAAAGACACCGCCTATGTACCGTAGGCTCCTATTACTGGTGATGGCAATGACAGCAACGGGACTTTTCGCGCAGAGTTCCGACACGCTCTTCATCTACGAAACGGTGATCGAATATGACACACTGGTTAACCGAGATACACTGTACGTGCATGATACCATACGTTTGTCTTATGATTATCAAATGCAAGCCTGCCAGGAGCACCGTCAGAAGCAAAAGTCCGACAATGAGCGACATGGAGAACCGCCCGTTTTGGAAGAGCTGTTCCAAGGCTTCCACCTTGGTTATACGGGGCAGTTCGACTTGACGATGCCCGCGCAAGTGACCGAAGATTCCCACCTGACGGGTATACCGTATGTGGGCGGGCACGCAGGTCTGGAATTCTCCTACCATTTCGCCCGCTGGTTCGGGGTATCGGCGGCACTTAACTACGGTACCACAGGAGCGCTTCGGCTTAAGTTTTACTGGCAGGAGGGCAACCCGGAAATGATCAAGCGCAATTACGTTTATGGCACAGGCCTCTCCGTGCCTGTCAAGTTCGAGTTTCACTATCCTATCTCCCAGAAAGCGTGGGCGGTAGTGGATGCGGGCGTGCGCATACGGATGCCGTGGAACACCTTCATCTACGGATATGACCGCGATCACAGCGCGATGGAAACGGAGAACAACAGTTCCGACTACGGTGAACAGCTATCCGAAGACAATCCGCTGATTCTCAATTACCATTATATCGACCGAAACATCCTCAACCTTGATGTCCTTACGAGCGTGGGCATGTATTTTCGTCTGCGGAACAACGACCTCCTTCGATGGAATGTCGGTTTCAACATGGCCCTTAGGGGTTTTGCCATAGGTAGTTACACTCACCGCATATACAATAACATGTCGGGTGTGTTGCCGCCGGAAGATCCATACCGAGACATTCTCGGGGATTTCAGTCTTCGCAACCACTTTTTTTACGCACAAATCGCTTATGTCCACACGTTCAAGAATTCCAAACAACGGCAGGAAACCGCCCCGTATGCCCTGAAATACGGCAACAACAAAATGTACAGCCACGAGATCAGGTTGGAGGTAAGTGACCCTCTTGGCTATACTATCCTGCAATCCCCGCAATATCATGCTTTTTTCGGATATGAGCCCGAATGTTCCATAGAATCGGAAACCTTTGTACCGATATTCTCAGCTGGATACCACTACCGCGTTTTGCCTTGGTTTTGGATTGGGGCGTCGATCAATTACGGCTATACCAAAGACAACCTCACTGTCCGTTATACCCTGGACGACCCGCTTGCTTTCAACGTAGTGAGCACTCAGTCATATCACCTGATAGGAATCCTCCCCGACATACGATTCTCTTATTTCAACCGTCCCCACGTGACCCTCTATTCGGCTCTGTCTGTCGGTGTGGTGGCACACATTCGTGACAAATACGATGGAGGTGAGGAGTATAAGGAATATTATACTCATCCCAACATCTATTCCGCCTTCCAAGCCACTCTCTTCGGCGTGAAAGCAGGCGGCAGACACTGGTTCGGCAGCTTCGAACTCGGCGCGGGGTATAAGGGATTTGCCGCGTTGGGAGTTGGGTACGAGTTTTAATTCAGAATTCAGAATGACGAATGACAAATAGGGCGCGACAGTAACGGCCGCGCCCTATTTATACATTGTTCATTGTACATTATTTCACCACCCTTTGTTTGGTTTCCGCATCCAACGCGATATACTCCTCAATGGTTTGCGGTTTCACGCCCGGGGCGGTGGCCAAGGCGTGTTCGATGATGCGCGGGATATCGGTGAACTTGATCTTCTCCTCCATGAACATCTTCACGGCAGCCTCGTTGGCGGCGTTCATCACGCAGGGCATTCCGCCACCGGCAGCCGATGCCTTGTAGGCCATGTCCAAACACGGGAACATCTCTCTGTTCGGCTTTTCGAAGGTGAACTGTCCGTATTGGGTGAAGTCCAAGCGCGGATAGGGCAACGGCAGACGCAACGGGTAGGTCAGCGCGTACTGAATCGGCAACCGCATGTCGGGGATGCCGAGCTGAGCCTTCACTGAGCCGTCTTCGAACTGCACCATGGAGTGGATCACCGACTGCGGGTGCACCAGAACATCGATCTTTTCCAACGGCATGCCGAACAGCCACTTGGCCTCGATCACCTCCAAACCTTTGTTCATCAGACTGGCGCTGTCGATGGTCACCTTCGGTCCCATGCTCCAGTTGGGATGCTTGAGGGCGTCTTTCAGCGTCACCTTCTCCAACTGCTCGGGGGTAAACGTTCGGAACGCGCCACCGGAAGCGGTGATAATCAGCTTCTCTACGGGATTGAAATGTTCACCGGCAAGACATTGGAAAACCGCCGAATGTTCCGAATCGACGGGGATCACCGGCGCATTGTGCTCCTTCGCGGTGCGCATGATGAGCTCGCCGGCCACCACGAGTGTCTCCTTGTTGGCGATGGCCAACGGTGTGCCGCACGACACGGTCCGGAATGCCGGTTTCAGACCCGCGATGCCCACGATGCACGAGAGCACGATATCGACACAGTCCATCTCGCACACGTCGCACAACGACTCTTCGCCGCAGAAGACCTTCACATCCTCGTCGGCGAGAGCCTCTTTCACCTTGCGGTAGGCCTCCTCCTGCACCACGACGACGATGTTGGGGTGGTACTGTTTCGCCTGCTGTATCAGAATGTCCGCGCTGGAGTTGGCGGCGATGATTTCCAACTGCAACAGCTCGGGATGGAGGGCGATGACCTCCAACGCTTGCGTGCCCATCGAGCCCGTCGAGCCGAGGACGGCGATGCGGCGGGGGCGGGGTTGTTCGTTATTATTTGCCATGTTCATATATATTGACTGTTTCGGTCCCCACACTGCGCTACGCTTGTGGGATCTCTTCATCCCCCACACTGCGCTTCGCTTGTGTGGGGTTAATTGCGCTTCGCGCGTGTTGCCTCTCCGAGGCTGCTCAAGGATCCTATTTATTTACAAATTTAGCTTCGTGCGTCTTTCACCCCTGCCCTTCGGGCATCCCCTAAAGGGGGAACTGGGGCTTTTCGTTACAACTGCTAACTGTTACAGCGTCTCCACCACTTTGCAGATGTCGGCGAACACGTGCTCGATATCCTGCATACCGTTGATTTCCACCAGTTTGCCTTGGTTGCGGTAGTAGTCCACCAAGGGCATGGTCTGGGCGAAGAAGTTCTCCACACGGGCTTTGACGGTGGCGGGGGTGTCGTCGGCGCGTTGCTCGATTTCAGCGCGTTTGAGGATGCGGGCCTGTACCTCCTCCATCTCCACCTTCAGGTAGATGACCTTGGTGATGTCGAGGTTGGTGAAGAAAGTCGGGTCGTCGAGCATCTCGGCCTGTTTGATGGTGCGCGGCACGCCGTCGAAGATAAAGCCCTTGACGTCATCGTGTTTCTCGATATGGTTGCGCAACATGCCGAGGGTGATATCGTCGGGACAGAGGTCTCCGCGGTTGATGATCTCCTGCGCTTTCAGGCCCAGCGGGGTCTTGTGGGAGATTTCGTAACGGAACAGGTCGCCGGTGGAGACGTGTTCAAGGTTGAATTTTTCGGCCATCTGCTTGGCCTGGGTGCCTTTGCCACTGCCGGGAGCACCGAACATGACGAGGGTGATTTGTTTGCTCATATTTTATTTTATATTTGTTGTTTGTTCCGGGGCCCATACAGAGCCGATTCATCGCTTGTGTGGCTGTCATCCCCACACTGCGCTGCGCGCGTGTGGGGTTAATTGCGCTTCGCGCGTTCAGCCTCTCCGAGGCTGTTTAAGGAAGCCCATTATTTTCTAATCGGTAATCACCTGGTAAATGTCAGGGAGATTCCGGCCGTAGCCGTCGTAATCGAGGCCGCGGCCCACGACAAACTTGTTGGGGATGTTGATGCCCACGTAATGCACGGGCAGGTCGGCCTTGTAGGTGTCGGGCTTCATGGTCATGGTGGCCATGCGCACATCCTTCGCGCCAGCTTCTTTCAACATGTTATATAAATGCACGTAGGTCTGGCCTGTGTCAACGATGTCTTCGAGAATAAGGATACGTTTACCGCTTATGTCCTCGTTCAAACCGATGAGATTCTTGATCTCGCCGGTCGATTCGGTACCACTGTATGAGGAAATCTTCACGCAGGAGATCCGGCAGGGGAAGTCCAACTGCTTAATCAAATCAACAGCGAAAAAAACCGCTCCGTTCAACGTAATCAGCAGAATCGGGTCGTCGTAACGGTATTCCAACATGATTTCCTTGGCCAAACGGGTGATGGCTTCATCAACGTCCTCTCTGTTGATGTATTTGACAAACGTTTTGTCCAAAAGGGTCACTTTTTCGCTCATAAGCATCTATTTTTGACGGTGCAAAAGTACATTTTTTTTGCAATTAGACAAAATACAAGAGATGCCAAAAGCTATTAGCTGACTGCTAAAACCCTCGCGTGGTGCGGCTGCCGCCGCCAATCACGCTGCTACGCGGACGGACGGAGCCGGTGGAGGATGGGCGGGCAGCGGCTGATGACGTGCTCTTAGAAGCGGAAGTGTGGGACTTGCCGCTGGAAGAGGGTTTGCCGCTGGCAGAAGGCCTTGAGCCAGACGGCTTGGGGCTTGAAGAAGGTTTGGAACCCGTGGACGGCGTGCTCGCCTTCGGGGCGGCGGGTTTTTCGGCTGACGGCGGGACATTCGCTTGCGCCACAGGAGCCCCGCCGTTAGATCGTTTGTAGTTCGTAGTACTCCCCACCCTACTGATCTTGGAGGAGATGTTATGACCACCTGTGGTGAGAAGGTCGTTGTAAGTCACTATGACCGAGGGTGTCTTGAGGTATCGACCACCGCTGTTGCGCAGGCTACCTACGAAGTAATCCCTCACTTTCGACAAGTCAACGCCCAACAAAGGAAGATTGTTTTTGCCTACATGTCGCAAAAGATTGTTGACCTTCTGCGCACGCATCATCCTATTGTAAGTCTCTCGACTGTTGATGGTTGTGCCACGCGGATAAGCCAGATAACGCACCAACTTCGTGTATTCCTCCTCGGAAAGTCCCTTCAACATCGAGCGCACCCCTCGGAACTCCTCCACCAAGGACCTTTTCTCGTTCTGGTTGACATTCCGGTAAATATCCCGCGTATGCTCGTCGGTGTAGGTGAAGTTGTACTCGCGCTCGTTCTGACGCAGCTGCTTGTTGACCTGCTCTTCGCCATACGCCACAAAATGGAGAGAGGCGAGCGAATCAGAAATCACATCTATCTGGCTGTCTGTCAGATTTTTGAGAACATCCATCAATGCCCGGCATGGTTTGGCCAGCAAATAGGGTTTCTGCGACGGGAACGAAGAATGGAGAAGCTCTCCCTTGTAGGTAACCCCGTTATCCATAAACAACTGGTATAGAGCCACATATTGCACCACACGGGCGACATCGGTGTTGCCGACACGCGCAAAATAGTTACCCGCCTGCCGCTCGTATTGCGCCCCGACACTGGTGCCACTGTTCTGCGAATGAAAATAGGAGACTGGCAACGCTCCTGTGCGGTTAAGTGTGTAAATCGTGTATTCGGGCAAATCTATGGCATACATGGTGTTAGCAGTGTTCCAGTTATAGACCAACTCACTGAGTCCCAATTTTTTGAACAATGGACGGTCGAACGGAAAACGTCCCGGGGAAGGATAATGGTAACACGCCTCCTGAATGGTGCCGTTCTCCGACCAGTCTTTGAGCAGCACATCCGTGATGGTGAGCAAATGTCCCAGCTCGGTGTTCTCCAATTCGCGACTGAGGTAGGTGGGGCACCAATCACGACCGTTGCTCATCTTGCCGGCCATACAGTCGTTAATATCTAAGCTTTGGGAGAGTTCCTTGCTGCTGATGGAGGCGATGAGAAGGACGGTTTCCACGCGCAGAGGCGGCAGTACCTCCAATGGGGTCTCACGCTCGCGACCGATGACCACCAATGTGGCGGAATCCCGCAGAGCACCGAGGATTAGGTCAGCGTCGAGAGCGAAACAGCGAATGTCAGAACTTTGCTCCGAGAGATCGCTGTCGCGACGAATGGACCAAGCCACCAAACCCGGTTCGCGACTGAAAAAGACCCCGCGGCGCTTCTGGCTAAACATATCACTGACAGTGAGGTCGTTAGCGGTATCGTTCTCGTCAATAAAGGCCTCTCCGGCGGCAAAGAACCAGTCGTCGAACTCGCCCAAAGTGATCTGATAATCCAGATTGTCTTGGGTGAAATAGTGACGGCTTTCGTCGCTCAGCAGGTCGAGAGCGTTGGGCTTATAATCCGAAAGGAACTGCTGTTGTGAAATCTTGGCCACCAAATTGTCAAGATTCTCGGTGGTGGCATTGCCTAACACCACCACCATGTCGGTGACATGCCCGTCATAGCCGATCTTGAAGGTTCGCTGCGACGTCTGGTGGGTGAACCGGCTGCAAATCGACTCAATGCTGTCGGGTTCGAGGAAAGGCGCGGGTTCGGCAAGGAGCATAATACGGCTGCTGTCGGGAAAAGTGGCGGTGGCAATGGTCTGGTAGTGCATCCTGAAATGCTGACGGAAATCCGCATACAGCGAATCCGCACTCTGGAAAGCCATCGTGGATTCCAAATCCACATTCTGGTTGGGGATGTACTCTTTCTTGAGGATGACGGCCGTCTGGTGCCGAACACTCTCCGCCAGCTTGGTGTGCCGTCCGAAAATGGCGAACAGCCCTGCTGCGAGGAGGAACGCGCCGAGAATGATGATGGTCGTACGTTTGATCCTCTTGTTATTCATATTTTATCATTCTTTGTTTATCCTCAGGGCTCGCTGCGATCACTCTGCTTCGTTGACCCCAGGGCTCGCTGCGCTCGCCCTGGGTTGATACGTGTCGGGCTTGCAGCCCTCTTGGAATAACTACTAATTACTAACTGCTAACTGTTTCACCGCTTCCCACAACGTGATTCCCGTTGCCACTGCAACATTCAATGAATGTTTCGTGCCGAACTGCGGGATCTCGATGGCGGCGTCGCACAACGGGAGCAACTCGTCGGAGATGCCGAAGACCTCGTTGCCGACGAACAGAGCGATCTTTTCGTACTGCGCGAAATCGAACTTCTGCAACATCACGGAATTGTCGGTCTGCTCCACTAACAAAATCGCGTAACCTTCTGATTTCAATTCTTTTGCAAGATCCGCCACATTCTCCTCATACTCCCATTCCACACTTTCTGTCGCACCGAGCGCGGTCTTGCTGATTTCCTTGTTCGGCGGCGTACCCGTGATGCCGCACAGGTAGAGCCGATCCACATTGAACGCATCGCAGGTGCGGAATGCGGAGCCCACATTGTGCATGCTGCGGATGTTGTCCAACACCAGCACGATGGGATTTTTGGCTTGTTGCTTGAACTCGTCGGCGGTCACGCGTCCGAGTTCATCCATGGATAGTTTCTTCATATTTCTGTTCGTTATATCCTAGGGTTCCGCTTCGCTGCACCCCAGGTTGACATGTGTCGGGCTTGCAGCCCTCTTGGAATTCATAGCTTCATCGCATCATCGCATCATCGCCTAAAACGGCGTGTCATTCTCATACCCCTGCTGAGTGGGATCATCGAAGCCGCCGCTCACGTCGTTGCTGGCGGCACTGTCGAAATAGCCGAAATTCTGGTTCGGGGTGATGCCGGCGGCAGGATTGTCGTAACTTCCGCCCTCGCCAAAGCTTCCTTCGCTCACATCGCAGAACTTCGTGAACTGACTCTGGAAGCGTACTTTCACGTTGCCAGTACTGCCGTGACGGTTCTTCTCGAACATGATTTCCGCCATACCGTCAGCAGGCGTATTGTCCTCGAAAGTGTCAAGGTGGTAATACTCAGGACGATAGATAAAGAGCACCATGTCAGCATCCTGCTCAATAGAACCGGACTCACGCAAGTCAGAAAGCTGAGGACGTTTGGAACCACCCCGAGTCTCCACCGCACGGCTCAACTGCGACAACGCGATCACGGGAATATTCAACTCTTTTGCTAATGCCTTGAGGGAACGAGAGATATAACTAATTTCTTGCTCGCGGTTGCCCCCATGCTTCGAACTGTCGCTACCAGCCTGCATCAGCTGCAAATAGTCGATAATAATCATCTGGATGTTGTATTTGTGCTTCAGGCGACGGCACTTGGCACGGAGGTCGAAGACGGACAGCGCCGGTGTGTCGTCGATAATCAGGTTCGCACTGTTCAGCCGACTGACATTTTCCCACAGTTTCGACCACTCCACATCCGAGAGTGTGCCCTTGGAAATATGGTCGGACGGGATGCCCGACTCGATGGAGAAAAGACGGTGAACCAGCTGGGTAGCGGACATTTCCAAGGAGAAAAAGACAATCGGCTGGTCGAAATCGATGGCGGCGTTTCGTGCGATGGAGAGCACGAAGGAGGTTTTACCCATACCAGGACGGGCAGCCAAGATCACCAAGTCGGACTTCTGCCAACCGCCAGTCTTCTCGTCGATGGCGCGGATACCGCATGGCACACCCTGCAGTTCGTCCTGGGAATCACGGATTTCCGTTAACTCATTGAGTGCGAGGCTCACCACATCGCCCAACTCCTTACTGTCGCGCTTGAGGTTGCTCTCCACGATGGAGAAAATCTTCGATTCGGCCTCGTCAAGCATCTCCAATACATCGTTGCTGTCGTCGTATGCGTCTGTTATAATGCTGTTACAGTGGCGGATAAGCTCGCGCAGGATAAATTTCTCCATCACGATGCGAGCGTGGAACTCCACGTTGGCAGAGGAGTTCAAACGGCTCGTCAGACCGGCCACATAAGATGCACCACCGCAGAGATCCAGCTGCTTGTCTTTCTTCAGCTGGTTGGCAACGGTCAGCACATCTATCGGTTGCGAAGCAGAGAAAAGTTTTCGTATTGCGGAAAATATGTATTGGTTGGCTTCCACATAAAACATTTCAGGCTTCAGAATCGACAACACCTCGGTCACGGCATTGTCGTCAATCATCAGCGCTCCCAACACGGCTTCCTCGAACTCCACAGCTTGCGGAGTCAGCTTCCCTGTAGTACCCAAAATGTTCTCAATGCGGTTGTACGACATCGAGCGAACAGGCTTGTTAGTTGTAATCGTTTCGTTATCCATATTTTACAAAGAATCTTCAATAAATTATTCGGGATGGCAAATATCAGAAATTTTACGAGGCGTTTTTTGGTGAGTTATCAACAATTCATCATCAAGGTTATTAACAACGCGATGATGCGATGATAATTAATTTTCAAATCTCGATTATCCATGAAAAAATGTATTTTTGCGGCTTGGAAATTTCTAATACATATTATATGATATACTTAGACAATTCAGCAACATCTTTCCCGAAACCCAATGAGGTTTACGAGTTTATGGACCATTTTTATCGCGTACACGGCGTGAGTCCGGGACGCGCGGGTTATGACGCAGGCATCGAGACCGGCGAGATTTTGACCGAAACGCGCCGTATGCTCACCAAGCTCTTCAACGGCGGCACGGATGAAAAACGTCTGACTTTCAGTTACAACGCAACCGATTCTCTGAACATCCTGATTCAGGGTCTGGCTCAGAAGGGCACGCACGTGATTACCACGATGCTGGAGCACAACTCTGTGCTTCGTCCGCTCTATCACCTTGAGAAAGAAGGCATTATCGAAGTCACCTATCTGCCTTTCGACGCGGCCGGCTATGTGCATCCCGAAGATTTCGAGAAGGCCATCCGTCCGAACACGAAGATGGTGGTCTGCACGCAATGCTCCAACGTCATCGGCACGGTGCAACCCATCAAGGAGATCGGCAAGGTCTGCAAGGAACACGGTTTGATTTTTGTGGTGGACGGCAGCCAAGGGGCCGGTGCGGTAAAGATGGACATGATCGACTATAACGTTGACGCATACGCCTTCACGGGCCACAAGTGCTTGATGGGACCCACCGGTATCGGCGGCAGCTACGTGCGCGAGACGGTGGAGGTGCGTCATACCCGTTTCGGCGGCACCGGCGTGAAATCCGCGGTGCGCGAACACCTCGAGGAATTCCCTTATCGTCTTGAAGCAGGCACCATCAACATGCTGGGTATCAGCGGTCTGCATGCAGGTGTGAAGTGGATCACCGAGAAGGGCATCGAAAACATCCACAACCAGGAGATGGCGTTGGGGAAACGCCTTCGCGACGGCATCAAGGACGTTCCCGGTGTGATCATCTACTGCGCAACCTCCGTGGAAAACCAGAACCCCGTGCTCTCCATCAACATCAAGGGCTTCGAGGCCATGGATGTGGGCACCATGCTCGACGTTGATTACGACATCGCATGCCGCACGGGTCTGCAATGCGCCCCGCTGGTCCACGAATGTCTCGGCACCATGAAGATCGACGGCACAGTGCGTCTGAGCATCGGCGCCTTCAACACCGAAGCCGACATCGACGCGTGCATCCAGGCCGTGAAGGAGATTGCCGCGATGAAGAACTGATCCCTTACATTTCCCCAACCCGTAGAGACGTGCCATGGGGCGCGTCTCTACCTATTTTAAATCAACGCGACGCTACATTTCACTATGAAAATTCCGGACACAAAAAACGCGGTTGCCATTTGACAACCGCATTCATTTTAGTAGCGGGGGCAGGACTCGAACCTGCGACCTCCGGGTTATGAGCCCGACGAGCTACCACTGCTCTACCCCGCAATGTTTCAGGCTGCAAAAATACACTTTTTTTGAATTTCTGCAACATTTGTGAGAAAAAAATTTTCCGTATCATATTTTTTGTATCTTTGCCGCCCCAATTGAAAGAGGCTCTTCAATTGAGTATTAATCAATTAACCTCATTGTTTCATCTTAAAAAAGCCCAGTCTCAGGCTAAATTGAGACAAAGATTTTATGTCAGAAGAATTATTGAATGCTCCTGAACAAACTGAAGAAATTGCACAAAACGTGGAAAATGTTGCCGAAACCGCTGCTCCCGTAGCTGAAGAAGCAATGCCCGAAATCGAAGAAGCTCCCGTAGCCGAAGAAAAAGCCCCCAAAGCCCCCCGCAAAATGCGCGACTTTGAGAACGCCTACGCTAACGCTCTCGACAACTTCAGCTGGGACAAGGTCTCCGAACAGAATGACCGCTACCCCAAAGACGAACAAGCTCGCCTGGAAGATGTTTACACCAAGTCTTTCAAATCACTCGAACAAGGCGATGTGATCACCGGAAAGGTGGTTTCCATCAACGACCGCGAGGTGGTCATCAACATCGGTTTCAAGTCCGACGGTGTCATCAACGCTTCCGAACTCCGCTACAACCACGACCTCAAGATCGGTGACGAAATCGAGGTTTACGTTGAAAGCCAAGAAGATGCCAATGGTCAAATGCAACTTTCCCACAAACGCGCCCTCATCCTCAAATCATGGCAGCGCGTGAACGAAGCATTCGACAATCAAGAAGTCATCACCGGCTATGTGAAGGGCAAGACCAAAGGCGGTCTCATCGTGGACGTCTTCGGTATCGAGGCCTTCCTGCCCGGTTCACAAATCGACGTCAAGCAAATCCGCGACTTCGACGTGTATGTTGGCAAGACCATGGAGTTCAAGGTGGTGAAGATCAACCACGACTACAAGAACGTCGTTGTTTCCCACAAAGCCCTCATCGAGGCTGAAATCGAAGCTCAAAAGGCAGAAATCATCAGCAAACTCGAAGTCGGTCAAATCCTCGAAGGTACTGTCAAGAACATCGTTTCCTACGGTGCATTCGTCGATCTCGGCGGTTTGGACGGCCTTATCCACATCACCGACCTCTCTTGGGGCCGCATCAACCATCCTTCCGAAGTGGTTGAACTCGACCAGAAAGTCAACGTCGTCATCCTCAACTTCGAAGAGGGCAAGAAACGTATCGCTTTGGGTCTCAAACAACTCACTCCTCAACCTTGGGAGAAACTCGATCCCAACTTGAAGGTGGGCGACAAAGTCAAAGGTAAAGTGGTCGTCATCACCGACTACGGCGCCTTCGTCGAAATCCTCCCCGGCGTGGAAGGTCTTATCCACGTTTCCGAGATGTCTTGGTCTCAACACCTGCGCACCGCTCACGATTTCCTCAAAGTTGGCGACGAAGTGGAAGCTGTTGTGCTCACCCTCGACCGCGAAGGTCAGAAGATGTCCCTCGGTATCAAACAACTCATCCCCGATCCGTGGGCTGACATCCTCGAGAAATATCCTGTCGGTTCCCGTCACACCGCCACCGTTCGCAACTTCACCACTTTCGGCATCTTCGTCGAACTGGAAGAGGGCGTTGACGGCCTGATCCACATCTCCGACCTCTCCTGGAACAAGAAGATCAAACATCCGGCTGAGTTCACGAAAGTGGGCGAATCCATCGAAGTGGTGGTCCTCGAAGTCGATACCGAGAACCGTCGTCTCAGCTTGGGTCACAAACAACTCGAAGAGAATCCTTGGGATGTGTATGAAACCATCTTCACCGTTGGTTCCGTTCACGAAGGCACTGTTGCCAGCATGAACGACAAGGGCGCTACCATCACCCTGCCTCACAACATCGAAGGTTTTGCATTCAACCGTCACCTCCTTAAGGAAGACAAAACCACAGCTAAGGAAGGTGAGACCCTCCCGTTCATGGTGGTTGACTTCTCCAAGGACGCCAAGAAAATCCACCTTTCCCACACCAAGACCTGGCAACCCGACAGAGATTCTGAAGAGAGAGCCAAGAATGATGAGGAAAGACAGAAAGAGCGTGATATTCAAAAAGTTAACGAGAGCAACGTTGAAAAAGCAACTCTCGGCGACCTGAACATCCTGCAATCTCTGAAGGAAGATCTTGAAAAAGAAGGTAAATAAGTCTAAACTTCATTATACAAGAAAGGCGGTCGATCGACCGCCTTTTTTTTATGCTTTGCAGAGACGCGGAGCGCATCAATGTAGAGACGCGCCATGGCACGTCTCTACTTACGGGTCATGATGTCCAAGACGAGGTTGTCCGTCGTGGCCATGCCGAGGAGCCCGATGTTGGCCATGTTCTGCACGCATTTATCGACATCCTCGTCGATGATGCCTTCGGCAGGCGTAACCACCTCATTATCAATAGCTAACATCGAGGAGAGCACTGCGGTAGAGACACCCGTGGCCACCTTCAGCGAGCAGCTCGGTTTCGCACCGTCACAAATCATGCCCGTGATGTTGGCGATCATGTTCTTCACCGCATAAACGATTTGGTCGTAGGTGCCGCCCAACAGGTAGGTGAGTCCGCACGCGGAGCCCGTGGCCGCCACCACGCAACCGCACAGCGGCGAGAGCCGTCCGAAGCTCTGCTTGATGTAGATCACCGTCAAGTGGCTGAGCATCAAAGCTCTGGTTAATTCCTCCTCCGATTTGAGGCGCTCTTTGGCGAAGACCCACACAGGCAGCGTGGCCGCAATGCCCTGGTTGCCGCTGCCAGAATTGCTCATCACCGGCACCTTCACGCCCGCCATACGCGCGTCGCAGGCAGCGGAAGTGTAGGATAAAATCTTGGAATAGACACCGTTACCGAAGAATTGTGCCTTGGGTTCCATGAAGATGGTGCGGCCCAATCCGTGACCGTAATGCTTGGCAAGCGACATCTCCGCGGCCTTCTTGTTCAGCTCGGCGGTCTCCAGGATGAAGTGGATTTCCGACAGCGGGGCAGTCATCGCGAAGTCATAGACAGTGCGCATGTCGAGCTTCGGGTCTTCCGATTCCGTTTTCGCCTCGGCCTTCACGCGGTCATCGAGCAGTACCTCCCCGTTTTTGGCGATATAGCTGAAATGGGTGTGCATGCCAGTGATGATGACGTTCACGTTGTCGTCGCCATTATGACATTCGATTTCAATATAGAGTTTCTCGCTCGTATCCTTCTTCTGACGGATTTTGATGCGGTTTTGGGCGATATACTCCCTACCCTGCTCCACCAGTTCCGGGGTGATATCTTTCAGCACTTCAAGCTGATACTCCGACTTTCCAGCCAGCGCACCGAGGGCGATGGCGATGGGAAGCCCCACCATGCCCGTACCGGGGATGCCCACGCCCATGGCGTTTTTGAGCATATTGGCACTCAACCAAACGGAAATCTGCTTGGGCACGCCGCCCAGCACCTCTTTGGCTTTGGCCACCGCCAGCGCGACGGCCATCGGCTCGGTGCAACCAATCGCGGGCACCACCTCGCGTTTCACTAATGCAATAATTCGGTTTCTCTCTTCGGTAGTCATCGGGGAAAAATTGGGGTTCTACTCAACATTTTTTGAAACCGCAAAGGTACAAAATTTCAGATAAAGACCAAACAAATAAAAATGTTCCTGTAAAAACGTTTTGTTTTTTATCTTATCCGTTTCATACGCCACATATTGGTTGTAAATTCCTTGATTTCAACGAGTAAAAATCGTAAAATAAAAAAAGACGCATCCCGTTCGGGGTGCATCTTTCCTTTTTCAAAGTAGCTATGTGCCAAATGTTTAGTAGCTTAAAATCGTTTTATAGCGCATGTCGCCAGTGATAACTGCGTTGATGGGCACGCCCAGGATGGTGGTGGAAGCGCTGCCGCTTGCGATGCTGGTCCATTCCATAACCCCATTTACGGGCGGTTGGATGGTGGGATGGGTCATGCTGACACCGACACTGAAGTTGACGGGGGTGTTTGCGATAGTTGTGTCTATCACAAAAATGACCGTGTCGTTTTGAAGATGGAGCCCAGCGGTATCGACAATACCGCGCAGATAAAGAGCGTCGTTGTTGCTGATGATGACGCCGTTCTCAACAGTGGGGTCTCTTTTGACGGTGACCGTTTCCACATCAAGGTCTTTGTCGAGGGGAAAGGAGAACATACCGAGCACGTTGATGGAGAGTTCGGTATGGCGGCTCATCAGGTAATTGCCCAGATAGGGGGTGATATCTACGGAGGGGGCATCGGAGGGGTCGTCGGAGTTGTTATTGCCGCCGGGGTTGTTGGGGGTTTTCTCGCAGCCACACATCACGAGGGCCACAAGTGTGATAATGGTGAGAATACTCTTTTTCATAATGGATTAAATTATTTGGTTTATACTATTATTAAACGGGCACACGCCACACCTCAGCTCACGCGAGATGCGTCAAACAAAATCTGAGGGTATAACGTGGAAAGATACCACTTATTGTGACAATATTTCAGGGCGGGACCTTGTTGACCTTGACCCTCAAAAAAACTTTGCAACCCCGTTTATCAAAAAAAATATTACCTTTGCACTCGCAATTTAAAGCGAATGATTTCAATATTCATCAAATTAATATCAAAACAATGAATCAAGAACTTTTGACACTGTATCCCAAAGGATTATGGGACATTTTTGGACACATTTGCGATGCTCCGCACCCTTCAAAACACGAGACGGCTGTTATCAAATGGTACAAAGAATGGGCTGCTGAGAACAAAATCGACGTGGTAGAGGACGAGACCGGCAACCTGCTTTTCTCCGTTCCCGCCACGCCCGGCTTCGAAAACCGCACCCCTGTGGTGCTGCAAGCGCACTGCGACATGGTGCCGCAAGCCGACAGCGACAAGGCGCACGATTTCCTCACCGACCCCATCGAGCCCATCATCGACAACGGCTGGGTGCGCGCCAACAAGACCACTCTGGGCGCTGACGACGGCATCGGCGTGGCTGCCGCTTTGGCCGCCATCACCGACCCCAACTGCCAACACGGTCCCATCGAGGTGCTCGTCACCATTGACGAAGAGACCGGCATGACCGGCGCTTTCGGTTTGAAACCCGGCTTCGTGAAGGGCAAAATCCTCATCAACCTCGACTCTGAAACCGAGGGCGAGATGTATGTGGGTTGCGCCGGCGGCATGGACGCCAACTTCAGCCGCAAATACACCACCGTGGCCACTCCTTCCGGCATGAAGGGCTACAAGCTCTTCGTCACGGGTCTCCACGGCGGTCACTCCGGCATGGACATCAACCTCGGCCGCGCCAACGCCAACAAGATTGCCACCCGCTTCCTGCAGAAGGCTGTCCGCAACTTCGGCGCCTGCGTCGCCTGCATCAACGGCGGCGGTCTGCGCAACGCCATCCCGCGCGAAGCTACGGCTATCCTGACCGTCCCCGTCGCGAAAGCCGCTGATTTCGAAGCATTTGCCAAAGAGTTCGAAACTATGGTGAAGAACGAGTTCGCCCTCACCGAGGAAGGTCTCAGCCTCACCGTGACGGCTGCCGACGCACCCGCCCAAGTCATCGAGCCCAAGGCTTTGAACCAGTTCCTGAACATGATTTTCGCCATCCCGAACGGCGTGCAACGCATGAGCGACTCCATGCCCGGCTTGGTGGAGACCTCCAACAACCTGGCCAACTTCATCGCTGAGAACGGCGAAATGAGCGCCAAGTGCTTGATGCGCAGCAGCGTGAACAGCGCCAAGGAAGCTTTGGGCGAGAAGATGGTCGCCATCGCCGAACTCGCCGACTGCGGCATCGAGCTCACCGGCGCATATCCCGGATGGAACCCGAACCTGAAATCCCCGATCATGAACACCTGCATGAAGGTCTATAAGGAGAAATTCGGCAACGAGCCCAAGGTGATGGCCATCCACGCAGGTCTGGAATGCGGTCTCTTCGGTGTCTGCTATCCTGATTGGGACATGGTCTCCTTCGGCCCGACCATCGAGCACCCGCACTCCCCCGTTGAGCGCGTAAACATCGACAGTGTCGGCAAATTCTACGATTTCCTCGTGGAAGTGCTGAAAAACGTGAAATAGCTCCGACCTTCTGGAGATTATCTGCTTACAAGAGGGTGTGTCAAAAGTCCAAAAATCGGCATTTTTCGATTTGTAACTATCTGATAATCAAATAGCAATTTTTGCCAAAACAGACTTATGACACACCCTCTTGTTTAAACATAGAACTTGACTTCGACCTTTGATCTATTCCCTGTTGCCTGTCACACTTCACAATTCAAACAAAAAAATAAAACCCTCGTTGTGCTATGCAAAAAAATTGTATTTTTGCGCACTCTTTTTGAGGAAGGAAAGTTGGCCGAGCGGCTGAAGGCAGCGGTTTCGAAAACCGCCAGGGTGTAAAAGCTCTCACAGGTTCGAATCCTGTACTTTCCGCAAAATCGCTGTAAGTTCTTAAAATTCAATTATTTACGGTGTTTTACAGGAAATCACTGCGCCAAATACGCGCCAAAGTCGAACCTGTCCTTTCATAGTCAAAAAAATGAAAGGATAAAAAAAAATGTCGCAACCATTCATACACTTTATTCCAGCCCAACTATCTGTTGGCAAGAAAGATACGTATGTTTTCTATTACGCTCTAAACCCTCTTTCCGAAAAACTTGAACGTAAGAGGGTGAGGATCAATCATATCCAAGGACGAGCCGATCGCGTCAAATACGGAAAGCTGCTCTGCCTCGAACTTAACGAAAAGCTTTACCAAGGGTGGAACCCTTTCCTGTCGGACATGAAAGCATCAGGCAACCTGACTGTAAGACAGGCGGTTTCCGCATTCTTGAAACAAAAGCAGAATTTGAGACCGGACTCCGTCAGAGCGTACAATTCAAACAGCAAAAAGTTCATGGAGTGGGCTGAGGCTGTTGGATGGGCTGACAAATTCGTTTGCTTGTTCTCCCCTGACATGGCCAGACGCTACATGCGCCATATCGAATCTACGGGTGTCGGAGGAAAGACCTTCAACAACTATCTCTTGTTCCAAAACACGCTTTTCCTATGGTTTGTGAAGCGTGACTATCTTAAAGAAAACCCGTTTGCAAGGATAGACCACAAGAGGGTTGAAGAGAAGATGCGCACGACCATTCCGGCGGCCGACAGAAAGAAGATCCTGGAATATTTCTGCTCAACTGGTCTTGACGGATTTGTGTGCGTGATGAAACTATGTTATCGTCTTTTCATACGCCCGAAGGAGATCATGATGCTGAAAATCGGGGATATTGATTTCAAAAACGGTATGCTTACAATCAGCTCGAAGGTGGCCAAAAACCATCATGAGCGGGTTTTGGGTGTCCCGGAAGAGATCATGGCCTATTTCAACACGATTTCCGGATGCGATCCCTCCATGTATATCTTTTCCGAAAAATACAAGCCGGGCAAGGTGGCCAAAAACGCACGCGACATCGGTCGTACTTGGTCTATCATGCGAAAAGAACTGAAACTGCCCGCATCCTATCAGTTTTACTCACTGAAGGACACGGGCATAACCGAGATGCTTGAAGCGGGTGTTCCGCCTAAGTATGTGAAGGAGTTGGCCGATCATCACTCACTGGAGATGACCGAGCGATATACGCACCGGAGCGATGCAAAGAAGATTCTGGAGTGGAATAAACTGGAATTTTAGCGAAAAAAGTCGCTACCGCGAATTTAAGGCTTCTCTTATCTGTTTATCCGATATGTTTTCATGTTCGCTTTTGTCGTAGATAGTAACAAGCACTATCTTTCCGCTTTCGGTGTTTATCAGATAATTAAAAGTTATCACCCTCATTCCACCGCTCTTCCCTCTTCCTTTGGACTCCACAGACATTCTAATCTTGCGGAAACCGCTTCCGAGGTCAACGCCTGCGATGGGATTGTTTTGCAGTTTGTCAGTCAATAGGCCAAGATCTGTCGCCAGCGACGGATACTTCTTTTTAAGTCTTTTGAAGTTCTTGGCGAAAACCTTTGTTGCTTCTATTCTCATTTTGCGACCTATTTTAATAGTTCGTCCAAAGTTATTCCTTTCGATCTTCCAGTGGCTATTTTTTTTGCCTCTTTCGATGCTTCTTTTGTTTCTGTCAAAAAATATTCGTCTTCGCTTGTTATCTTTATAAAATCAAGCGACATTAAATATTTCATCAGATTTTTTGCTTTTACGCTTCTTGCGTCATAGTTTAATATTACTGCGGGCATAGTCCTCTCCTTTTTTTTAGACGCGGCAAAGATATGAAAATTTCAATATCCTAAATATGATTTCCCCTGTCTATATGAAGGACAAAATAAACGCCTTTTTTGTTCGGTTTTGTCTTATAAATGGAATACAATCCACATCTTCCGTCGTATTTAAGACCTCCTGTGGATGGGATTTCGTAAAGATGGTTTAGCTCTGAAACAAGCTCTCGTTTTGTCAACGCTTTTTTTGCAATTCCCGAATTGACAATCTTTCCGTCAATAGAGTTTATTTTGTTTCTGTAAAGAACATATTTATAATGTTTTTTTTCCAATTAATTTTTGTATTTAAAATTTTTGTTTATTTGCAGTCTCAAAACCTCATAGATTGGCACCACAGCCTTAATTGTTGCTGCTACCGGCTGTCCTTGAGGTTTTTCTATTTGAGTAAAACGACTTCAGCACATTCTCTCCTGTGTTCAATTCTCTTTTGAACGCTTCTGTCTTTCTGTCGATTATGCTTTTTGTCATGATTATTTGAAATCAAAAACACTCTCCGGATCAATCCTCTCACCGTCTTTTCGTAGTGTGAAATCAGATGCGGACCGGTGGAGTGCCCTGTGTTGCCGCTCTTGGCTACGATCTGACCTCTCCTGACCTTTTGCCCTTTGGCGGCCACGGCTGCGCTCAGGTGAGCGTATCCGGTTCGGTAGCCGTTGGGGTGGTCGATAATCATCTGCAAACCGCCCTGGCTGTTGGTGTAGGTGTCGATCACAGTACCGCGCCACGGAGAGTGCACCGGCGTTCCCTCCGGCACGGCAATGTCCGTTCCGTTGTGGAAACCGCTCTGACGAACACCGTAACGGCTGCTCACGCTTCCCTTCACGGGGTCAACGCCTTTGCGCCTCCACAGCGCAATGATGGCGATGGAGGCGGAAATGGCAAGGATTGCGGATTCCGCTCACGCTCATCCCGAACTCCTTGGCCAGCCGCTCGTATGCTTCCATCCGTCCCTTACCGTTGGCCGTCAGCTTGCGGAAATGACGCAGGATTTTGAGCTGTTTTTTCTTCTGTTCTTTCGATACCATATTTTTTCTATTTTTGTGTCAACAATATTGTCAACGATTACGGCGGCAAATAAACGAAAAATTTTGATATGTTCGAACAAAAATGTTAGATTTTTTTTCGAAAAAACTTATAAGTCATTGATTATGAAAGGGAAAGAATTTAAACAGCTTTTGAAATTGAACGGTTTGAGGCAGTCTGACGCGGCTAAAATCTTCGGTGTAACCCGTCCGACAATATCAATTTGGTGCAACCAAGATGAAATAGATGACAAAATTGTTAGGTTGATAAACGAGCGATTTCGCGTAACAGATCCATCATTTTCTCCGATTTCCGTTGTCTCTGGATCGTCAAACGTTGTAGGCAATTCCAACTCCACTATTGACAATCGCCAATACTATTCCGACAGTCCGGACGTGTTACGTGCCCAGATAGAGCTGTTGGATGAGCGCATCAAGGAGAAAGACGCTCAGATCAAGGAGAAAGACGCTCAGATCAAGGAGAAAGACGCTCAGATAGCTAAACTTTTGGAAATATTGAGCAAAAAATGAGTTTATTGTCAACAATAGAGGTTTTTATGTGTGTCGCAAAATCGGCGCAATTCCATGACAACTACTATGTTACGGATGTTTGTACCGCGCCAAATACGCGCCAAAACTTGTTCATTTTTGGCTGTTTTTAAAAAGTTAAGTTATTAGATATAAGTAAGTTATAAAAATGAGAAGACAGATTCGTCAATCCTGTACTTTCCGCGGAAAAATGAAAAAGCCTGGAATCCCCCAGGCTTTTTCATTTTTCCGCGGCGATTAGAAGCCGAAAACGCCTTTGATGGGATAATGGTCCGAAATCAATGCGCGACCGTACTTGTCTTCATTCAACGTCTTGAAAACCACCGGTTTGGCATTCTTATAAAAGATATGGTCAATGACGATATTGTTGGGCGCGGAACCCCAGCCGTTGAAGGTACCTTTGTTGTCGGTCTCGGGTGCGTCCTTGCGCGCCTGCTTCATCACCTTCTTCAACGGATCGAAAATCTCGTTGTTGATGTCGGAATTGAAGTCGCCAGTGAGGAAAACAGATGCCCTCTTGTCAAGCACAATTTCCTTGATGCGCCGCGTGATGAGCTTCACCGATTCGCGGCGCGCCACCTCACCCACATGGTCCAAATGCGTATTGAAACAGTACAGACGCTTTCCCGTTTTCTTGTCGATAAAGTAACCCCACGTCACGATGCGGTGACAGGCGGCATCCCATCCTCTGGAACAGACAAACGGCGTCTCGCTGAGCCAGAAATCACCGTGCTCCTCCACCTTGAAACGGTCCTTCCGGTAAAGAATGGCCATGTGCTCGCCTCCATGAGCCCCATCGTCGCGGCCCAACCCAATATAGTCGTAATCGGGCAGGTTCTGAAGCAGATATTCGAGCTGCACGAAATAGGCCTCCTGCACGCAGAGGAAGTCGGGCTTCTCCATGTTGACCATCGTCACTGAAGCGGCCCTGCGGTTCTCCCAGACGTTATCGCCGTCATGGGGGTTGTTGTAACGAATGTTGTAGGAAATCACCGTTACGGTGTCTTTCTGCGCATTGACAGCCATTGCGCAAGCCAAAAAGATGAGGATTAGGGTTAGGGTTCTTTTCATTATTACGATCATCGATTTGCGATTTTCAATTTACGATTTGCGGAATGATGGTTAGCGTTTTACAAATGGCTTCGTGACGGTGCCTCTGTCGGTGTTCACCCGAATGAAATAAACGCCGGGGGCGAGATCGGATACGTCAATACGGGTCTGTTGTGACGGCTTGCTCGCCGACGATATCACACGGACGATATGGCCGTATATATCAATCACCTCAAGAGCAGACACTTTTATGCCTGATTCCCAAACCACGGTAACCGTATGGGTGGCGGGACTTGGATATGCCATTAGCGATAGTGAATGCTCGTCAATGCCGTTCCCATCCTGCTCGAATTCAGCATATACCGTATGGTCTTCGGTGATACTCAACAGTTCCAAATCCGGGTCCAAGCCCACGCTTTCTCCATCTACAATGACATTGGAAATAATATAACCTGAATCTGGGACAATAGTAAACAGTATATTTTGACCAGACATGACCTGAAACACCCCTTCCGGATTAATGGCACCGCCTTCTCCAGAAGACGATGTTATGGTATGGAAAATATAGCAACTGTCTGTGAATATTGTCTGATTTTCAAAAGCTGCGGAGAAACCTGCCCTATTGTACAATGTGTCGCCATCCGTGCTGAGCACGACCACACTACACTCGTTATCATAGCCGCCCTTGTGCCAAACCAACCGCATCTCATCTGCCAGACAGAGAGAGAGATTGAAAGTGTTGAAGGTATCCTCCACTGTCAACTGATACGCCACCGTGTTGTTGATAACCACGTCGAGCAAGGATCCGTTCCATCCATCGCCCCAACTGTCTCGCAAATCGAAAATCAGGTCGCAAGAGTTTGGACATGGATTGGTGCGGAACATGCCTTTGTACCACAAACTTGACAGAGTGTCAGCACATTCTGCCCGCAACCAAACCTCGTACCAAGTATTCTGGATCAAACTGTCGAGATGGAGAAGAAATGCCGTTGTTGTAACTTCCGTCCATTCTTGGGAATGCAATTGTCGATATCTTAATGTCCAAGCCGTCTCGCTGCCACCTGGATTCCATATCACATCAACAGAACTTTGGTCGAGGACGTTGAAATAGAAGTCATAGGGTTGGGGACATCCTGAATGGAAACAGTCGAGATGGGTGGCATATATGGTGTCGCCCACGGTGTTGTGATTGCAGTTCGGGTAAAAAGCCAGCGTGTCCAAATCCGCGTCCAGAACAGCAAGATCAGCGGTCGTACCCTGCTCATTTTCGCGCCAAAGCAGGACGATGTCTTTGTCGTCGCAAAGTTCGATCTCTTCAGTATAACCTGACAGCATGGTAAACTCTTGCAAAACAGTCCCGTCACATACGACATCAACCTTGCCCATATAGGTGTTCGGCCAATAAGAAGAGGTGCTTATGCCTGCTGACAGGATAATTTTGCAACGGTCTTCAGCATCACAAATCTCCGTGGTGAAAGTCTCCGACCTCCAATACCGTCCCGTGTCACCATCGTCACAAATGGAACGCACATAGACATCATACTGGGTATCGGGGGTAAGTCCTGTGAGAACAAAGGGATTGGTATCAGCGAATTGCACTTGGCCGGTCCCAGGCGCAAAGCCTACGGGGCCATACTCCAACACCCACTGATGTGCGGAGGTATCGCAGTCCCATTGAACACGAGCGGTGGTAGCCGTGACGAGATCGATGTTGCGAATCACTGCTCGTGGACAATAATAGTTATAGTCAAGTTCCACATCATCCACATAATTGTATGGGGAAAAACTCGCCTGGTTGGTGCCGCGGATGGCTATATACCGAGCTTCTCCTTGATAGTCTGCAAAATCGCAGAAATAGTACGAAGGTGTTGACGTGCCCGTGGTCCACCTCACGGTGTCTATGGGCACGAAAGTGCCGGGGTCCGCAGCATCCGTCATCAAACCGATTTCATAATACTGGGAAACGCCCCAGATGGTTTTCCACATAAAGGAAAGACGAAGATCGGCGATGTTGATAGTGTCTGCAACAGGAGGAAGCACTGCCAAGGCTTGTAAGCTACCCTGCGGGAAATAGAGAGCATACGGAGAACTATAGTATTCATCAAAATTATTCTGCTGGCTGGTGATATACGGCAACCCACCTGAAGGCCCTGCCATCCGGTTCCAGCAAAACAGATATAGCGAGCCATCAATATCCTCGGCTTCATCGTCAAATGTCTGACGGTAAGGAAGCGTTTCTATGACACACGTTGTCCTAAACGAACGCACCTCCGACCATGAGCTCACCGTATCACCACAGTTTGTCCTGACTTTGACCAAATAGTTGGTGTTCGGTTGAAGACTATCTAACAGATACGCAGTCGTGCAAACGGGTTTCAACGTCCAGATAGAGTCATCAACTGCCCGATAGGCCACTTCCCACGCAGAATCACCAGACATCCACGTCAGCTCAACCGACTTGCAATCCACTTCGTTCACATAAAACTGAGCTGGCGGCACGCAGGTGTTTTCATCACAATAAATAAACCGCACATTGGAACGATACGTGGAATAATGATTCGGCGCACCGGGATGTAGCGGATTCAACCATCCGCCATAGTTGCTATTGTAACAGAGTGCGTATAATTGTTGACTCGTTGGATGAGCAACGAAAAAGGGACCGTACTGGTTGGTATATACGCCATGCGCGTAACATACCAACAGAAGGTTACGCACACCGTCATACTCGAATGTCGAATCTAATTGCAGCACAAACCACTCGTTGTCAGGATCCTCATACCAGTCGATGGTTCGGCGTAACACCAGCTTGAAATCGACGGAATCCGAGGCTTGGATGAAGTGTGAGAACAAAAAAGAGTCCGTAACGTGCGCCAGATAAACACTTGCCCGGCAAGAGGCCGGTTCGGCGATGTATTTGAAAGCTATAGCACTTATTTTACGCGGTACAGTGTCCAATTCTTCCCGTAGATACAATTGCTGGGAATAGGTCAGCGAGGACCACAGATCCAGTGGGACCGCGTTTACAGAGTGAGGATCGCGATCCACTGTCATAGCTGTGGGATTTATGCATTGCGTCAGGAATGTAATCGTGTCAGGATAAGTGCTCTGAAATGGCCCACAGTTCGCGCTCAGACTCACGCGATACAACGTCTGCTCCTCAAGATTGTCCAACTCGAAATAGGTGTTCGTGGTGGTCAGCTGTTGCCACGAGTAATTGTCCATATTCTCCAATGTGACAAGGTAATTCACAGCAGATCCCAACACACCGGCATCCCACGTCAGCATCGCCTGCCCTGGAAGACTGTTGTCAACTGTCAGATTCTGGGGATTGGAACAGGGTTCGTAAATCAACTCTACATCATCTATGAAACAGTCGTCTAACATATTGTTCACGTAGATGACAATTTGGTTGGCATCTTCTTCAACCCAGTCGAAATGGAATGTGCAAAGCACAAACTCGCCAGGCTCCATCTGGTGGTCGAAGATTCTGGTATTCGTCGGGTGAGTCTGGAAGGTGCCGTTAGACATCACTCCGACCGAGATGGTAACCGAATAAATAGATTGCACCGTGATGTTAGCAGTGCTCACCCAAAGCCGCAATTCCATATCCTGGATTGGATATGAATTAAGTACGGGGAGATTGACATATCCTCCAATTTTAAAGCGAAGAGAATGTTGTCCGGAACGCGCGGTCAAGGAACTCACTTGAGCCGCATTATAGGATTGGTAGGAGGTGT